>JBBSUS010000273.1:0-4602 GCA_038234195.1 Hyphomicrobiales bacterium
CATCGGCCAGCATCTTCCTTGCGGTGGCGACGAGGTCGGCCTGCGCAACCACCTGATCGACGAGCTTCATGCTCTTGGCCTTGTCGGCGGTGAGCGTCGAGCCCTTGAGCAGCATTTGCAGCGCGTTCTGGGTGTCCGTCAGGCGGGCAACGCGCTGGGTGCCGCCGGCGCCGGGGAAGATGCCGACCTTGACCTCGGGCAGGCCCATCTTGGCATCGGTCGCCGCGACGCGGCCGTGGCAGGCGAGCGCCAGTTCGAAGCCGCCGCCCATACAGGTGCCGTTGATCGCGGCAACGAAGGGCTTGCCGCAGGTTTCCAGCTTGCGCCAGATCCACGACATCCGGCCGGCGCCGTCGAACAATTCTTTGACGGCGGCCTCCTTGTCGAGGGCCTTGGCGGCCTCGAAGGCGTCGAACATGCCCGACAGCATTTTCAGATCGGCGCCGCCGGTGAAGGAGCCCTGCTTGCCCGAGGTGATGACGACGCCCTTCACCTGTTCGTCGGCGACCATCGCGTCGATCATGGCGTCGAATTCGCCCATGACGTCTTGGGTGAAGACGTTCATGGAGCGGTTCGGCATGTCCCAGGTGACCAGAGCAATTCCATCGCCATCGATCTCGATCGTAAAGTTCTCGCTGTTCATCGTTCGCTCCCGTTCAAATTCTGCGCCGATCGTCAGCCGGCTGGCGATTTATCGTTTGTCTTCAAACGCTTCGAATTCCGTCCGGACGTCCGCGTTCAGGGTCCGGTAAGTAACGCTGGCTATGTTCGGGCTTCAACTTCGAAGCGAGTTCCGTCATGTCCGATCCGATTCCCGACTGCCCCGGCTGTCAGACATCCAGGCCGCTGGACTTTTCCATCACCATGGCCTTCCAGCCGATCTACGATGTCGCGTCCGAGCGGGTCTGGGGTTACGAGGCGCTGGTGCGCGGGACCGACGGCGCCGGAGCCGGCGACGTCCTTTCGCGGGTGTCGCCCGAACAGAAATACCGCTTCGACCAGACCTGCCGCACGACCGCCATTTCGCTCGCCGCGCGGTTGTTTCCGAAAGGCCGCGACCTGAAGCTGTCGATCAACTTCCTGCCCGGCGCGGTCTACGATCCTGCGGCCTGCCTGCGTGCGACGCTGTCCGCCGCCAGGAAACACGACTTCCCGCTCAACGCGATCATGTTCGAGTTCACCGAAGGGGAGGAGGTGACGAATGTGGCCCATCTCCAGAACATCATTTCCGAGTATCGCCGGACGGGCTTCATCACCGCCCTCGATGATTTCGGCGCCGGCTATGCCGGCCTCGCGCTGCTTGCCGATTTCCAGCCCGACCTCATCAAGATCGACATGAAGCTGGTCCGCGGCATCGACGGTTCGCGGTCGCGCCAGGCAATCATGTCGGCAATCCTCTACGTGGCCCGCGAACTCGACATCAAGGTGCTTGCCGAGGGCATCGAGACCGAAGCCGAATACGTCACGCTGAAGGCCGCCGGCGTCTCGCTCTTCCAGGGCTACTGGTTCGCCAAGCCCGCCTTCGAGGCCCTGCCGGGCGTTTGCCTCGACGTGACGACGCAGGTCATGCGGCACCACTACGCCTGAGGGCGACAGCTCCGCCGAGTCAGATTCGGACAAGCCCACGCTTCAGGCCTCACACCCGCTCGATGATCGTCGCTGTGCCCATGCCGGCGCCGATGCAGAGCGTGACGAGCGCGGTCTGCTTGTTGGTGCGCTCCAGTTCGTCGAGCACGGTGCCGAGGATCATCGCGCCGGTTGCGCCGAGCGGATGGCCCATGGCGATGGCGCCGCCGTTCACGTTGATCTTGTCATGGTCGATGTCGAAGGCTTGGCAATAGCGCAGCACGACCGCGGCGAAGGCTTCGTTGAGTTCGAACAGGTCGATGTCGGCCAGCGTCATTCCCGCGCGCTTCAAAAGCTTTTCCGTCACGTCGACCGGGCCGGTCAGCATCAGCGCCGGGTCGGAGCCGATGTTGGCGAAGGCTTTTATGCGCGCCCGCGGCTTGATGCCGAGGGTCTCGCCGCCGGCCCTGGAGCCCAGCAGCACGGCTGCTGCGCCGTCGACGATGCCCGACGAATTGCCGGCGTGGTGCACGTGTTCGACGCGCTCGACCTCGGGATGGGCCTGGATCGCGACGGCGTCGTAGCCGCCCATCTCGCCGATCGCCGCAAACGAGGCGTTGAGCGAGCCAAGCGACTGCATGTCGGTGGACGGGCGCATGTGCTCGTCCCTGGCGAGGATGGTCAGGCCGTTCTGGTCCTTGACCGCCACGACCGACTTGTCGAAACGGCCCTCGCTCCAGGCCTTGCCGGCTCGCTTCTGGCTTGTCACCGCATAGGCATCGACGTCGTCGCGGGAGAAACCGTATTTCGTCGCGATCAGATCGGCCGAAACGCCCTGGGGCATGAAGTAGGAGGGAATGCCCACGGACGGATCCATGATCCAGGCGCCGCCGGACATGCCCATGCCGACGCGGGACATGGATTCGACGCCGCCGGCGATGACGAGATCGTTGGCGCCCTGGGCGATGGACGCCGCGCCGAAGTTCACGGCGTCGAGGCCGGAGGCGCAGAAGCGCGAGATCTGCATGCCCGGGGCCGAGAACGCGTATCCCGCTTCGAAGGCTGAAGCGCGCGGGATGACGGCGCCGGCCTCGCCGACCGGGTCGACGCAGCCGAAAATGATGTCATCGACAGTGGCGGTATCGAGCCCGTTGCGATCGCGGATGGCCTCCAGCACCTTGGCGCCGAGACGCACGGCCGGCACTTCATGCAGCGCGCCGTCCTTCTTGCCGCGGCCGCGGGGCGTGCGGACGTGATCGTAGATATAGGCTTCGGTCATGTTGGCCTCCCGGACACATCTTTGCGCCCTGCGGCGCGTCATTTCATATAGGCAGAATTGGGGAGGCGGTCAGAACGCCTCCGCCTCCAACGCCATCATCGACTCGCATCCCGACGCGATGCGGGCAAGATGTGCGGCACTCTCGGGCATGATGCGGTCCATGTAGAAGCGGGCCGTAACGAGCTTCTTCTGCATGAAGTCCGCCTGGCCATTGGCACCCGCCTCGAGCTTTTCGTTGGCGATCTTGGCCATGCGCGCAGACATGTAACCGAGCGCCACAAGGCCGAAGAGGTGCATGTAGTCGGTCGAGGCCGCGCCGGCATTGTCCGGCTTGGCCATGGCGTTCTGCATCAGCCACATGGTCGCCTGCTGCAGATCGGAAAGGCCCTTCTTGAGGCCCTTGGTCAGGGGCATCAGCGTCTCGTCGCTGCGGTTTTCCTCGCAGAAGGTGCCAACCTCGGCAAAGAAGGCCTGGACGGCACGCCCGCCGTTGAGGGCAAGCTTTCGGCCGACGAGGTCGAGCGCCTGGATGCCGTTTGCGCCTTCGTAGATCTGGGCGATGCGGGCATCGCGGACGAACTGTTCCATGCCCCATTCGGCGACATAGCCGTGGCCGCCGAAGACCTGTTGGGCCTCGACGGTGTTGGCAAAGCCCTTGTCGGTAAGGACGCCCTTGATGATCGGGGTCATCAGGCCCATCCAGTCGTCCGCCGCCTGGCGCTCGGCCGCGTCGTCCGAGCGGTGGGAGAGATCGCCCTTCAGCGCGGTCCACAGGATCAACGCGCGACCGGCCTCGTTCACCGCGCGCACGCTCATCAGGATGCGGCGGATGTCCGGATGGACGATGATCGGGTCCGCTTTCTTCTCAGGCGCCTTGTCGCCGGAAAGCGACCGCCCCTGGATGCGCTCGCGGGCATAGGCGACGGCATTCTGGTAGGCGACCTCGGAGATGGCGAGACCCTGCACGCCGACGCCAAGGCGGGCCTCGTTCATCATCGTGAACATGGCGCGCAGGCCCTTGTGCGCCTCGCCGATCAGGAAGCCGGTCGCGCCGTCGTAGTTCATCACGCAGGTGGCATTGCCGTGGATGCCCATCTTCTCTTCGAGCGAGCCGCAGGCGACGCCGTTGCGGGCGCCGGGTTCGCCATCCGCATCGAGGACGAATTTCGGCACGATAAACAGCGAGATACCCTTCACCCCATCCGGTGCGCCCTCGATGCGTGCGAGCACCAGATGGACGATGTTGTCGGACAAATCGTGCTCACCGGCCGAGATGAAGATCTTCTGGCCGGTGATCTGGTAGCTGCCGTCGTCCTGGGGCACAGCTTTTGTGCGCAGGAGACCGAGATCGGTGCCGCAATGTGGCTCGGTCAGGTTCATGGTGCCGGTCCACGACCCTTCGATCATCTTCGGCAGATAGGCCTGCTTCTGCTCGTCCGAACCATGCGCCGTGATCGCCGCGATCGCGCCGGCCGTCAGCCCCGGGTACATGGCAAATGCCATGTTCGCGGCGGACATGTATTCGGAAACGGCGGTTGCCAATATGTGCGGCAGGCCCTGGCCACCATAGGCGGGATCGAAGGGCAGGGAGCCCCAGCCGCCCTCGCGGAATGTCTTGTAGGCGCTCCTGAAACCGGTGGGCGTTGTCACCGCGCCATCGGGGGTCCGGGTGCAGCCTTCGGAATCGCCGATGCGGTTCAGTGGTTGCAGCACCTCGCCGGCAATGCGGCCCGCCTCCGAGAGGATCGCCTCGACGA
>JBBSUS010000274.1:0-4590 GCA_038234195.1 Hyphomicrobiales bacterium
AGCAAGCGTGTAATCAATGATCGGGGACGCACCATCGACCCGGTCGAGGCCCGGATCGATCGCGAGCGTCAGATTCCCGTCGACGGCCAGCGTAGGCAGATCGAGTGAGCCGCCGATGGTCAGCGTCTCGTCACCGTGAGCGACCGACGCTGGCGCAAAGCGCGCCTTGCCGACCGTGACCGAAAAGGACGACTCGACCGAAGGCAGATCGAAGCTCCGCTCGGTCGAGAGGCTGGCCAGAGCCGGGGCCGTTCCACTGTCCGGCTTGAACCCCTCCGCATCAGCAGCGGCGAGAAGCGGCTCGAAGAGCTGCTGGGGAATGCCAGGCGCGACGGCGTTCGAGACACTGACCTTGCCGGCCCCCGTCAGACCCGCGAGAAGCGCCGCATAGGACTGCCCCGTCCCATCGAGCCGGATGCTCCCGTCGAGCGTCGGCTCGGTGTCGTTCTCCGCAAGCTTCGGCCACAGCGGCGACAGGCCGAGCGTATCTGTCGCAGCTTCCAGGGTCAGGCCGCCGACGCCGTTGGCGTTGCGAAGGACGAGGCGGCCATCCACGCTGCCACCCGGAATCGTACCGCTGGCGTCCTGGAAGGTCACGGCGTCGGGGGTGCCGGTCAGTTGCGCGGTGACATTGCCGACCGCTGCGCCGCCAAGGTCGAGACGATCGACGGCGAGCGCCAGCGAATAGGGGATGGTGGGCAAGCGGCTCTTGCCGAAGGCCGCCTTCGACCAGCCCGACGCGTCACCCGCAGTGCCTTGCGAAGCGCCTCCGGCGTCATAGCCCCGGCCGTAGACGAGCTTCGACAGCCAGGGCAGCGAAAGCTCAGCGAGATTCACCTCGCCCGTCACCGGCTTCCCCGCCGGCTTGTCGAGATCGGCCGCGATCGCAGTCCCCCCGACTTGGCCCTTCAGCCCGCCGATGCGCCAGTCGCTCTTGTCGAAGACCAACGAGCCGGTCAGGTCGACCGGCAGCCCGTCGAGCGATTGGCCGAGGTCGACGGCAATCGTCGACAGCCACGGTGCCGCATCCTCGCTGCTGAGATAAAGCGACAGATCGGCGCCGGTGATGCCGCCCGGCGTGACCGTCATCGTGCCGTCGATGCTGGCCTCGCTGCCCGGCGCGCGCAGGCTCGCGGTCGTGACGATCGGCCCGGTCGCTGCGGCCGACAGCGACAGCTCCGCTTCCAGCGGCGACGGCGCGCCGATGTCGATCGCCGAGAGCCCGAGTTGCGAGAGCAGCACCGTGGGCTCATCGTTCTCGAGCCGCAGGTCGAGCCCGAAGCGACCGCTCTTCGCCATGGCCGAAAAGCCATTCTCGATCGTCGTCGACAGATCGATCTTCGAACCATTGGCCGTTCCGTCGAGGCGCACATAGAGCGAGGGCGAAACCGTCGGTTCATCCGCCTTCGAGCCCTTTGGAGCGCTCGGGTGGCGCCCTTCCTCCTGCGGTTCGAGGGTTCGCATTTCCCCGGAAAGCTTGAGAGGGGCGAGGCGCCGTGCCTTCTCGGTCACGGCCTCCAGGATCGGAATGCCCGGATAGCGCCGCGACAGGAAAGCGAAGAAATCCTCCGGTTTCGGTGCGTCGAGCGACAGTTGCAACTGGCCCTTGGCGTCGCCCGTGATATCCGAAAGTCCGCCTGCGGCGGTGATCGTCGCGCCGGCAAGGCCCGCCACCTTGAGCTTGCCGATCTGCAGGCGGCTGCCGTCGAAGCTCACGCTCGCGTCGACCCGGTCGGCCGCGGCATCGCGCAGCGTGACCGGCCCGGCGTCCAGGGATACGTCGAAGCTGTTCGCATTGGCGATCGAGCCGCTTCGACCGGTAAAGAGCCGCGACAGGGCCGTCAGCGCATCGAGATCGATCGCCTTGCCCTTCAGCGACGCCGAAAGGCTGGTGGCGCCGTTCGCCTCGGCGCGCTCCAGCCGCCCGGTCAGGCTGTTGCCGCCCACGTCGATCTCGAGGTCGTCGAAGACCTGGCGGGTCGGGCCGATTTCGGCCTTCGCCGAAAAACCGGCGCGCGACAAAGCCCGCACGGACGGGTCGATCTGGCCGGAGAGCCAGTCGGAAAAGCCCGAAGGCTGGGCCGAGGCGACCAGAAGATCCCCCTTGAAGCCGAAGGTCGCGTCGAGCGCGACGAGGCCGTTCGCCTCGAAGGTGGTGCGGCCGGGCAGTTCGGCCTTGAAGCGGTCGACCGCCCAGCCGTCGTCGATAGGGCTCGCCCTGAAGGCGACGTCGCGTATGGTGGTATCGCCCGCCGTCACGACCGGCAGGGAGATCGAAACGGTTCCGGGAATGGTCGGCCTCGGCACATCGGCCAGAACGCGCCGTACCGCTTCGAGCCGCGAGGCCAGGTCCAGCGCCCCGGCAGATGAATTCGGCGATGCACCGCGGCCCGACGCAGGCGGCGAACCGGCACCCGGTCCGCTTCCGGCAATGCCACCGCCCTCTGCCCCAGCATCGGGGCCTGCCTGGCCGGTCTCGGGCGGAGCGCCGCTCGACCGGGAAGGCGCGCCGGCCATGGCGTCGACATCGACCTGCTCGCCGGTCAGCGTCAGCGCGAAACGAGGCACGGCGCCGAGTTCCAGATCGCCCTTGCCCGTCAGCACGTAAGGCTGCGGCCCGGCCCCCGCCTGGACGCGCATGTCGGTGAGATCGGCGGTCTGCGGTGTCAGCGACAGATTACCGGTGGCCCTGATCGGCAGACGATCATCCGTCGGGACCGCGGCGCCGGTTGTCGCATCCTCGGCGGTGTCCCCCGCCGCGATCCGAAACGGATCGGCGCCATCGGCACCTGTCGGCGGAACTTTCGGCAAGGGCCGTGCGAGCGTCACAGTTCCGGTGAAACGCGGCCGTCCGAATTCGATCGCGACCTTGCCGTCGATGGCGAGCGAGGCATCGAGGCGCGGATGATCGGTCTCGATCCTGAGCGGCATGGAACCGTCCGGCTGCTCGACGCCGGTCGAGACGGTAAAGCCGACCGGAGCATCCGACAGCGTCAGCGTCCCCGATCCGTTGAAGGGCCCGCCGAGCGAATCGGCCGAAAGCGTCGCCGCGACATTGGTCAGTTCGATCTTGCGACCGGTCCCGGCATTGTCGATGGTGATCGCCCCGTCATTGACGAGCACCTTTTCCAGGACGACCCGCGCACCTGTCGGGATCGAAGGACGGCCCACGACGAAACCGATCGCGCCATCTTCGGCGATCGGCACGTGCAGCATCGGATGGTCGAGCGCCATCGAGTAGATCAGGATCTCGCCCGACAGATAGGGCGCCAGTTCCGCGTCCATGCGAAAGCGGTCGATGGTCAACAGCGGCTGGCCGTCCCTGTCGAGAACCTCCACGTCCTGAAACGTCACCGACGGGAATGGCACGAGCCGCGCCGAGGCCGCGCCCTTGACCACCACGTCGCGGCCGAGGATGCGCGTCGCCTCGCGCTGGAACTCGTCGCGATAGGCCGTCCAGTCGATGAAGTACGGCGCCACGACCGCGCCGACGAGCGCGAGCACGAGAAGTCCGCCGATGAGGACGAAGGCTCTGACCAGACCGGAATCCTTTCCTCGATGGTCTCCTGTCGATAGTCGTCACGGCTTACATGACGATATGCCGAGATACGAGGCCGAGTATAGAACGGCGCGCTTGCCTGCGTCTTGACCGGATGGGTCGAAATGGACTGGATATGACGAATGCCCGACCGGACTTGCCGGGCCGATCGGGATTTTCGCTTCGAGATCAGCTCTTTGCGCGCTCGCCTGCTCCAGCGTTGCGCTTCATTTCTGCGGCGATCGCCGGCGCCACGCCGGTCAGGGCAGGATTTTGCCGGGATTGAAGATGTTCTTCGGGTCGAGCGCGGTCTTGATTGTCTGCATCACATCGACGGCGTCGCCCAGTTCCTTGCGCAGATAGGAACGCTTGCCCTGGCCGATTCCGTGTTCGCCGGTGCAGGTGCCATCCATCGCCACGGCCCGTTCGGCGAGCCGCGCCATGAAGGCCTCCGCCGCGTCGATCTCCGCCGTCGATTCCATGTCGAGAAGCAGCGACACATGGAAATTGCCGTCGCCGACATGGCCGACGATGGGCGCCACGAGGCCGGCGGCGTCGATGTCGGCCTGGGTTTCGGCGATGCATTCGGCCAGCCGCGAGACCGGCACGCAGACATCGGTGGCGATGCCCTTGGCGCCGGGACGCAGGCCCAGGGCCGCCCAATAGAAATCGTGCCGCGCCTTCCAGAGCCGCGCCCGGTCCTCGGTCTTTTCTGCCCCCTCGAACGGACCGCCGCCATGGTCCGCGGCGATGGCCGAGAACATCTCGGCCTGCTCGGCAACCGATCCCGGCGACCCGTGGAACTCGACGAAGAGCGAGGGCTGCGCCTTGAGGTCGAGTTGCGAATAGGCGATCGCCGCCTGCATGGACAGGGCATCCAGCAGTTCGATACGAGCGACGGGAACGCCGGTCTGGATCGTCTGGATGACCGCGTCGCACGCCGCCTCGACGCTCGGGAACGGGGTGCCCCGGCCCCAGAGGCCGAGTCGGGTGGCGTAGGCGAGGTTGGCAACCTCGGTGGCGCCGGTCGCGCTCGCGTAGACGACGCGGGC
>JBBSUS010000275.1:0-4567 GCA_038234195.1 Hyphomicrobiales bacterium
CCCAGGTCAAGCTCAGATGAGCGCCGAAATTGCTAGGCTTGGGAAAGCCGGTTGTCAGGCCGGCGATCGAGTACCGTGATTGTTTCCGGTAACGGCTCCAAAGCAGCGGCGCCGTCATGGTCACCGAGCTCCATGTTGATCCCGGCGGCTATGCCCGCCTCGCTCAGGTCCCTCGCAATCTCGAAACCGGACAGGCCGGTCTGGGCGGCAATAAGCCGTGCCTCGTGATTGACCCGCAGGACGTCACGCGACCGGATGGCGTTGGCGACCGTCTGCCGGACGATCTCGTCGATGGCATCGAACTTGTTGGCGTCCGTCATGAGCTGGTCCCCTCAATCGGTGTGGCACTGACGTGGGAAACCAAAAGCGGCCGTGCAAGGCGCTGGGCAAAACACCGGGCAAGACACGGGGGAAAGGCGCAACGCGCTTTCATCAAAAACCGCGCTGCCGAGAGGAGCAGCGCGGTCCAGGTCTTGCGCCGTGAGTAGCAGCGGAGCAGAAAATACAGACAAGCCATGCCGATCCGCCAGGAGGACGAAGGAAACGACGGTTTTGGGTGGATTGCTGCCAGTCCGCATCCTGGCGAGGTGGACGCAGAGCTGACCTTCTCAGTTGGCGCGGGAGCTGTTCTTCGAGGGCGGCAACGTGAAGAGCTGCCAGACGTGCGTATTCATGCAGAGCGTGAATACATAGCCCCATCCCCCTCTGAGGAACTTTCGGCACGGACAGGATCGGGGCAGGATCGGCCGCGCGGAAGCCAGCGGCTCAGCGAACGTCTCCGGACGACAGGCTCTTGAAAGCGGCTAGGGCAAGATCCAAACGCTGCGGCAAGCCCGGCACCGGATCGTCGAGCCAAGCGATCGTGGCATGGGCGAAGGCGGCCATGCCCGCCCTCGCTCCCAGCACAGCTTGCAGATCTTCGACACCGCGGGACTTCAGCGCGTCCGCCAGAGAGTCCGACAAGGCTGCGAGCTTTGCCGCTTCCCGTTCCGCCAGGGCAGGCGTCCTGGAGATGACGTCCTGCCGGGGTTTTGCGAAGGGGCGGTTGCCTTCGAGAAGAGGGATCGTTGAACGAAAAGCGTAGAACAACATGTCTAGCAGGCTAAGCTCGCGGGGCGCTTCCGCGATCGCGGTCGTGAGAGCTTTCCGCAGCACCGCCTCTCCGTCGAACAGGACCTCGCGCTTGTCCGGAAAGTGCCGAAAGAACGTCCGCTCGGTGACGCCGGCACGCTCGGCGATCTCGGCCGCCGTCGTTCGGTCGTAGCCTCGCTCCGCGAAAAGCTCGACGGCGGATCGTTGCAAGCGGGTCCGGGAGTCTTTCTCGCTGCGGGCCATGGTGTATCTCCACTTGTCAGTCACTGACATCAAGTCTATGTCAGTGACTGACGCGGGACGTAGCACGTCGCCGTGCTTTAGCAAAGGAGATCGGCATGCGTGTATTTTTGACAGGCGCCAACGGCTGGATCGGCTCCGCGGTCGCCCGCGAATTGCTTGATGCCGGTCACTCGGTGGTAGGGTTGGTGCGATCGAAGGAAAAGGGGCGCGACCTCGCTTCGATCGGGGTCACGCCGCTCGTCGGCGGACTGGACGACCTCGACGCTATCCGATCGGGTGCGGAGGGGGCCGACGGTATCGTCCACACCGCATTCGGGCTCGACATGTCGAGGATCGCCGAGCTTGCCGAAGAGGAGCGCCGGGCGATCGAGGTGTTCGGTGAGGTGTTCGCAGGATCCGCGCGTCCGATCCTCGTCACCGGCGGGGTGCTTCTGACGCCGCCCGGCCAAGTCTTCCCCGAAGAAGCCCGGCCGCCCGTCGCACCCGCATTCCCCCGGGCGTCCGAGCAGACGGCCTTCGCGTTGGCCGAGCGAGGAATCCATGTCTCCGTCGTGCGCAATCCTCGCTCCGTCCACGGTCGCGGGGAGCGGCACGGCTTTGTGCCGATGCTTTCCGCCGTCGCCCGCGAAAAAGGCGTCTCGGCCTATGTCGGCGAGGGAACCAATCTCTGGCCGGCCGTGCATCGACTGGACTCGGCAAGCCTTTATCGCCTCGCGCTCGAACGCGGTGCACGAGGAGAGGCCTATCATGCGATCGCGGAAGAGGGCGTGCCGTTCAGGTCGATCGCCGAGGCTATTGGGCGCCAACTCGACCTGCCGGCAGTGTCGCTTTCGCGGGAGGACGCGGAAGCTCACTTCGGCGGGCTTGCGGTGTGGGCGGCCGGCAACGGTCCCGCTTCGTCACGGTGGACCCGAGACATTCTCGGCTGGGAGCCGAAGGAGGTCGGCATTGTCGCCGACATCGAGAGGCCGCACTACTCGGCTTAGCGTGATCGGCGGATGCCCCGGCGAACCCCGCCTATGGCGTTGGGTGACCACCGCGCTACGCGTCCGTCGCCACCCCGTCGTCTCAACATCCAGAGTCCCACGGAGACAACGATGAAGATCGATCGAAGCGACAACTTGCCGGCCATCAGAGTGCCCGAGGCAACCTTCACGGGCGATGTCGCCATCACGGGTTACTTCCGGCGAGAGGCGCCAAGCCGACTGGCAGGCGGCACCGTCACCTTCGCTCCGGGCTCTCGCACGCCATGGAAGGTGAACCCGTGCGGCCAGACCTTGGTCGTGATGGACGGCGTCGGCTGGGCGCAGTGCGAGGGTGGGGAGATTGCGGAGATCTGCGCCGGCGACGTCGTTTGGTTTCCGCCGGGGGTGAGCCACTGGGAGGGGGCGACGCCAGCCCAGGCTATGAGCTACTTCTCTCTGCACGAGACCGACGGGGGAACAGGCGTCGAGTTCGCAAGGAAGGTGTCCGATTACGAGTACAGCTTGGGTCCGCCGAAGCCGTGATGTCGACCACTCGCGGCAATCAGTGTGTCTCTCCTCTCCACAGTCCCAGCAGCCAGTTCGACAATGCTAGACTTGTCGGCACGGCAGAGCGTCATGTCCGCTCCCGGAATAACAAAAGGGACCCGCGGATGGCTGGTAAGGTGAAGGTTTTCGGATGCCGGCGGGCTTGGTGATAGCGGTCAGGCGCTGAGCCGACGTCCGAAAACCGCCCATGCACGAACGAGCGGGCCTGCGTCGCGACGTCTATGGGGATTTCACCGACTGGCCCCGGGCAGCGGCAGGCGATGCTCGGCATGGATGATCAATCCGGGATAAGCGAAAGGCGAACCAAGGTCGGCCACTGCATTTGCGTGATGACGGAACGCCGGTTGGGCCGACGCTTTCGATACAGAACGGGGTGGCCTCTAACGTTTTGGCGAAGTAGCGGGCGCGTCCGGCCGTTCGCCGGCACGGCGCGATGTGGAACGGGTGTTGGGATCGATGGTGACCGATCATGACGACGGGCCCCCGGATTGCCTTTCGCCGAAGGGCGGCGCCCGCGCTCGCGGCGTCCTTGGCAAAACCAAAAGGCGGCGCATGGCGCCTCCGCAACATGGGCAAGGTTGTGGTGCCGGCGGCCTGGGCTTCTCCGGTTCAGGACAGTCTGGTGTCTCGGTGGAGGCTGATTCTGTGGCGTGAGCCTGGTCCGGTGCCGGCGCTACCCTGCCGATCAGGTCACAGAGCCGCTCGATCCGACACTGGCGGTTCGGCCCGGTCAGGAAGCCGTAATGCCGAATGCGGTGGAAGCCGCGTGGCAGGACGTGCAACAGGAAACGGCGGATGAACTCGCTGGCTTCTAGGGTCAGTGTCCGTTGTCGGGCGGCGCCGATCTGGCGATAGTCCTTGACGCGGAAGGTGACGGTGGTCCCGTCGAAGGCGGTGATCCGGCGCGACGAGATCGCGACGCGGTGGGTGTAGCGCGACAGGTAGGCAAGAACCGCTTTCGGTCCGGCGAAGGGCGGTTTTGAATAGACGACCCAGCGCTTCCTGCGCACCGGGGCGAGATGGCGGGCGAAGGCGCGAGGGTCGGTGAGCGGAGCGAGTGAGCCGTGGAAGGCGAGCCGACCTTGTTCGTAGAGCGCGACGAGCCCTTCGATGAACAAGCGTCGGAACAGCGCTCCGAGCACCCGCACCGGAAGGAGAAAGGCTGGGCGGGAGGCGATCCAGCGCTTCCTGTCCGGCGAAAGTCCACCGCCGGGCACGATCATGTGGAGATGAGGATGATGGGTCATCGCCGAGCCCCAGGTGTGGAGGACGGCGGAAAGACCGATGCGGGCGCCGAGATGCTTCGAGTCTGCGGCGATCGTCGTCATCGTGCGCGAAGCCGCCCGGAAAAGAAAATCATAAACGATCCGCTTGTTCTGGAATGCAATGACTGCGATCTCGGCAGGCAGCGTGAAGACGACATGGAAATAGCCGACCGGCAGGAGGTCGGCCTCGCGTTCGGCTAGCCAGTCGCGGGCCGCCGCGCCCTGACATCGCGGGCAGTGCCGGTTGCGGCAGGAGTTGTAGGCAATCCGCAGATGGCCGCAGTCGTCGCAACCTTCGACGTGGCCGCCGAGAGCGGCGGTACGGCAGTTCTCGATCGCCAACATGACCTTGAGTTGGGAAAGGCTCAGGTGCGCGGCGCGGGTGGCTCGGAAAGTCGGCCCATGGTCACGGAAGATGTCGGCGACCTCGATGGA
>JBBSUS010000276.1:0-4556 GCA_038234195.1 Hyphomicrobiales bacterium
GAATAATGGACGTCACGATGAAAAGCTTCGACGGCAAGGATGCGGGTACCGTATCCCTGACCGACGAGATCTTCGGCCTGGAGCCGCGCGAGGACATCCTGCAGCGCATGGTTCGCTGGCAGCTGGCCAAGCGGCAGCAGGGCAGTCACTCGACGCTCGGCCGGTCCGAAGTCGCGCGCACCACGGCCAAGATGTATCGCCAGAAGGGGACGGGCCGCGCTCGTCACTCCACGGCAAAGGCGCCGCAGTTCCGCGGTGGTGGTGTCGCCCATGGCCCGACGTCCCGCAGTCATGCCCATGACCTTCCCAAGAAGGTCCGTGCGTTGGCGCTTCGCCATGCGCTGTCCTCCAAGGTGAAGTCGGGTGGCCTGATCATCGTCGACGATCTGGCAGCGGGCGACGGCAAGACCAAGGGCATGGTGAAGAGCTTTGCCGGTCTGGGCCTCTCGAATGCTCTGATCATCGGCGGGTCCGAGATCGACGCGAACTTCTCGCGCTCGGCTCGCAACATTCCGATGATCGACGTTCTGCCGGTTCAGGGCATCAACGTTTACGACATCCTCCGCCGCCAGACGCTGGTTCTGTCGAAGGCTGCGGTCGAAGCCCTCGAGGAGCGGTTCAAATGAGCGATCTGCGCCATTACGACGTGATCACCTCGCCGGTGATCACCGAGAAGTCGACGCTCTTGTCGGAGTCGAACCAGGTGGTCTTCAACGTTCCGAAGACGGCCACCAAGCCGGACATCAAGGCGGCCGTCGAGCATCTGTTCGGCGTCAAGGTCACCGCGGTGAACACGATGATCCGCAAGGGCAAGGTCAAGCGCTTCCGCGGCCGTCTCGGCCAGCAGAGCGATCAGAAAAAAGCCGTCGTCACGCTCGCCGAAGGCGACACGATCGACGTCTCGACCGGTCTTTGATCGGGACCGGAGGAGCTAGAATATGGCACTGAAGCATTTCAAACCGAACACGCCGAGCCAGCGCCAGCTGGTCATCGTCGATCGCTCGGAGCTGTGGAAGGGCAAGCCGGTCAAGTCGTTGACCGAAGGCCTGACGCAGAAGGGCGGCCGCAACAACACCGGCCGTATCACCGCGCGCTACCAGGGCGGTGGTCACAAGCGCACCTACCGCATGATCGATTTCAAGCGGCGCAAGCTGGACGTTCCGGCGACCGTGCAGCGGATCGAATACGATCCGAACCGCACCGCCTTCATCGCGCTTTTGAAGTACGACGATGGCGAGGTCGCCTACATCCTGGCGCCGCAGCGCATCACTGCTGGCGATGTTGTCGTGTCGGGTCTTTCCGGCGTCGACATCAAGCCGGGCAATGCGATGCCGCTTTCGGCGATGCCCGTCGGCACGATTATCCACAATGTGGAGATGAAGCCGGAAAAGGGGGGCCAGATCGCCCGCTCCGCCGGCGGTTACGCGCAACTGGTCGGCCGCGACAGTGGCATGGCGATCCTGCGGCTCAATTCGGGTGAACAACGCCTGGTACCGTCGTCCTGCTTCGCGACGGTCGGTGCGGTTTCGAATGCCGACCATTCGAACATCAATCTCGGCAAGGCCGGTCGTTCGGTCTGGCTAGGTCGGCGCCCGCACGTTCGCGGCGTGGTGATGAACCCGGTAGACCATCCGCACGGCGGTGGTGAAGGCCGGACCTCGGGTGGCCGCCATCCGGTGTCGCCCTGGGGCAAGCCCACCAAGGGCAAGCGCACGCGCCAGAACAAGTCGACCGACAAGTACATCATGCGCTCGCGCCATCAGCGTAAGAAGTAAGGGGAAATTTCATGACACGTTCCGTCTGGAAGGGCCCGTTCGTCGATGGCTACCTTCTCAAGAAAGCCGAGAAGGGGCGCGAGAGCGGCCGCAACGATGTGATCAAGATCTGGAGCCGTCGTTCGACGATCCTGCCCCAGTTCGTCGGTCAGACCTTCGGTGTCTACAACGGCTCGAAGCACATTCCGGTCGCGGTCAACGAGGACATGGTCGGACACAAGTTCGGCGAATTCGCACCGACCCGTACCTATTACGGCCACGGCGCCGATAAGAAGGCGAAGAGGAAGTAAGATGGGCAAGGCCAAAGTCGAACGGCGACTGGCGGAGAACGAGGCGCGCGCTGTTGCACGCACCATCCGCGTCAGCCCGCAGAAACTCAATCTCGTCGCGCAACTGATTCGCGGCAAGAAGGTCGACTCCGCTCTGGCGGACCTGACCTTCTCGCGCAAGCGGATCGCAGAGACGGTCAAGAAGACGCTGGAAAGCGCGATCGCGAACGCCGAAAACAATCACGACCTCGATGTCGACGCGCTGTTCGTCGCCGAGGCCTATGTTGGCAAGTCGATCACGATGAAGCGCTTCCATGCTCGTGGTCGCGGCAAGGCGAGCCGGGTCGAGAAGCCATTCTCGCATCTGACGATCGTCGTGCGCGAGCGCACCGCTACCGAGGAGGCTGCATAATGGGTCAAAAGATCAACCCGACGGGCTTCCGGCTCGGTATCAATCGCACCTGGGATTCGCGCTGGTACGCCAACACCGGCGAGTACGGCAAATTGCTGCATGAGGATCTGAAGATCCGCAAGTTTCTGCTCGAAGAGTTGAAGCAGGCGGCGGTCTCCAAGATCGTCATCGAACGTCCGCACAAGAAGTGCCGAATCACGATCCACTCGGCCCGTCCGGGCATCGTGATCGGCAAGAAGGGTGCGGACATCGAGAAGTTGCGCAAGCAGCTCGCCGCGATGACCAAGGCCGAGACCCACATCAACATCGTCGAGGTGCGCAAGCCCGAGACGGACGCTACCCTCGTCGCGCAATCGATCGCCCAGCAGCTGGAGCGCCGCGTTGCATTCCGGCGCGCCATGAAGCGGGCTGTTCAGTCGGCAATGCGCCTCGGCGCCGAAGGCATCCGCATCAATTGCGGTGGCCGTCTCGGCGGTGCCGAGATCGCACGGACGGAGTGGTATCGCGAGGGCCGGGTGCCGCTGCACACGCTGCGCGCAGACATTGACTATGGTACAGCCGAAGCCAAGACGGCCTATGGCATTTGCGGGGTCAAGGTCTGGATCTTCAAGGGCGAAATCCTGGAGCACGATCCGATGGCCTCCGAGCGTCGTCAGATCGAGGGCGACAGCCATGGCGGTGGCGGCGGACGACGTCGCGAGCACGCCTGAGCCGCGCCAACGAATTCGGAGTAGAACGAGATGCTGCAGCCAAAGCGCACGAAGTACCGGAAAGCGTTCAAGGGACGCATTCACGGTACCGCTAAGGGTGGAACGAGCCTGAACTTCGGTGCCTATGGCCTCAAGGCTGTGGAGCCCGAGCGGGTTACCGCCCGGCAGATCGAGGCGGCCCGCCGCGCGATCACCCGCCAGATGAAGCGCCAGGGGCGCGTGTGGATCCGGATCTTCCCGGATGTGCCCGTGACCTCCAAGCCGACCGAAGTCCGCATGGGTAAGGGCAAGGGCGGTGTCGATTACTGGGCGGCCCGTGTCCATCCCGGACGCGTCGTCTTCGAGATTGACGGCGTTGACGAAACGACCGCGCGCGAAGCGCTGCGGCTTGGCGCTGCGAAGCTGCCGATCCGCACGCGCTTCATCCAGCGCATTGCCGAGTAAGGAGAGTTGACGTGAAAGCTTCCGACGTCAAGCAGATGACCGCGGACGAACTCACCGATGAGCTCGCCAAGCTGAAGAAGGAGCAGTTCAACCTGCGCTTCCAGAAGGCGACCGGTCAGCTCGAGAACACAGCCCGCGTTCGCGTCGTCCGCCGGGACATCGCCCGGATCAAGACGATTTCGCGCCACAAGGCCGAGACGGCCAAGGCCTAAGGACGAAGATCATGCCCAAACGCATCCTGCAGGGGACTGTGGTCTCCGACAAGAACGACAAGACAGTGGTCGTGCTGGTGGAGCGCCGCTTCACCCACTCGCTGTTCAAGAAGACCGTGCGCCGGTCGAAGAAGTACAAGGCGCATGACGAGAACAATCAGCACAAGGTCGGCGACATGGTCTCCATCGAGGAGACCCGGCCGATCTCGAAGGACAAGAACTGGATCGTCGTTTCGAGCGACGCTGCAGCAGCCAGTTGACGTATGTCCCGGTTTGCGCGATACGCCGCGCATCCGGGCCCCGAAGCTTTTGAAGGCGGCCTGACATGATTCAGATGCAAACAAACCTCGACGTGGCGGATAATTCTGGCGCACGTCGTGTCATGTGCATCAAGGTTCTCGGCGGTTCCAAGCGGAAATATGCCTCGGTGGGCGACATCATCGTCGTCTCCGTGAAAGAGGCAATTCCGCGCGGCCGCGTGAAGAAGGGCGACGTGATGAAGGCCGTGGTGGTTCGCACCGCCAAGGATATTCGCCGCGTCGACGGTTCGGTGATCCGGTTCGACCAGAACGCCGCCGTCCTGATCGACAACAAGAAAGAGCCAGTTGGCACCCGTATTTTCGGACCGGTTCCCCGCGAGCTTCGCGGCAAGAACCATATGAAGATCGTCTCGCTGGCCCCCGAAGTTCTATAAGAAGGAGAGCGGACGATGCAGAAGATCCGCAAGGGCGACA
>JBBSUS010000277.1:0-4544 GCA_038234195.1 Hyphomicrobiales bacterium
AAAGCAGCTTCGTCATCCGCGGGGCTGTCCCGAGAATCAACTGTCGCCGGCCTCAAAGGGCTGCGGTGCGGCCTGAAGACATATCCTCAAGCGCTTCTGTGGTGGACATCGCAGCAGATCCTCGGGACAGGCCCAAGGATGACGCCGCTCATGAGGCACAGCCCGACATATCACTCGCCGCTCGGATGCTGCGCAGCCCATCACCGCATCCAAACAAAAAGGACCATGACCCATGCCGATCATGAACATAGGCGTCACCAGAGCGAATGAAGGGATCGAAGGCATCAGCTGGAACATCCTCGGCCAGACCTACGTGCCGAAGCAGCATTCGGAAAGCTCGTTGTCCTGGCACGCGACCTTTCCGGTTGGCACCTTCGTGCCGCCGCACATCCATCCGACCCAGGACGAATTCGTCTACATGCTCGAGGGTCGGCTCGATGTCCTCCTGGACGGCCAGGAGGGGATTGCCGAACCCGGCGACTTGGTGCGCCTCCCGAAAGGCATCGCGCACGGTCTCTTCAACAAGACCGACGCGGCGGTGAAGTGCTTTTTCTGGGTTTCGCCGGCACAGCGGCTCTACGACCTGTTCTGGGCGCTGCACAATCTCGGGCCCGAGGCTGATCCGGCCGACGTGGTCGCCGTCGCCGCCCGACACGAGGTCGATTTCCTGCCGCCGCCCGAGGCCGCGTGAGACCGCGATAAATCGGCACGTGACGAGCGCCTGGCGGCTTCGGCTGGAGGAGGACAGACCATGAAGGTGATCATCGCCGGGGCCGGGATCGGTGGCCTCGCCACGGCCTTGATGCTGCAGAGGCGCGGCATCCGGGCCGAACTCTACGAGCAATCTTCCACGGTGCGCGAGATCGGTGTCGGCATCAACACCCTGCCCCACGCCATTCGCGAACTGGCTGAGATCGGCTTGCTTCCGGCCCTCGACAGGACCGGCATCCGGACGCGCGAGCTGGTCTATTACAATCGTCAGGGTCAGGAGGTCTGGAGTGAGCCGCGCGGCATCGACGCCGGCCACCCGGTGCCGCAGTTCTCGATCCACCGCGGCCGGCTGCAGAAGCTGATCCACGACGCGGTGATCGAACGGCTCGGGCCGCAGAGCGTTCGAACCGGGCTCGCCCTTTCCGGCTTCATCCAGGACGAAGGCGGCGTCACGGCGCATTTCACCGATGCCGTAAGGGGCGATGCGGGCACGACCGTGCGCGGCGACGTGTTGATCTGCGCCGACGGAATCCATTCGGCCGGCCGCCGCAGATACTACCCGAACGAGGGCAGCCCGTCGTGGAACGGCGTCGTGATGTGGCGCGGCGCCGCCGAATGGACGCCCTGGCGCGATGGACGCACGATGGCGATCGGCGGCGGCATGGGCGCCAAGTTCGTGCTCTACCCGATCGCTGAGGCTGAGGGCGGACGCCAGCTGATGAACTGGGTGGTCAACGTCAAGATGGCCGACGGCGCCAAATCACCGCCACCGAAGGAAAGCTGGTCGCGCGTCGCCCTGCGCTCGCTGGTGCTTCCCTACGCCCGGCGTTTCGCCATTCCCGGCTTCGATATCATGGGCCTCGTCGAGGCGACGCCGCAGGCCTTCGAATATCCCATGTGCGACCGCGATCCCCTGCCCCGCTGGACCTTCGGTCGGGTGACCCTCCTCGGCGACGCCGCCCATCCGATGTACCCGGTCGGCTCCAACGGCGCCTCGCAGGCGATCCTCGACGCACGCTGCCTCGCCGACGCGCTGGCCGGGTCCGAGCATCCGGCGCAGGCGCTGTGGGAATACGAGAAGGAGCGGCGACCCAAGACGGCCGAGATCGTCCACCTGAACCGGAAGGGCGGGCCGGAACGGGTGATCGACGAGGTCGAGAAGCGCGCACCCGGCGGCTTCGAGCGGATCGAGGACGTCATGCCGCGCTCCGAACTGAAAGCGATCGTCGGCGGCTATGCCGGCAAGGCCGGATTCGCGACGGAGGATGAATCCCCGGCACAGGACAGACGCAGCGCCGCCAACAGGTAAAACCGTCGGCGACGGCTTGGCTTGGTTGCGTCGTTGCGGCAAGATAGTTTAAGATTAAAGGAAATCAGCGGAACCCCGTCGATGGCTCATGCTCCGACCTCCCGACACGTCCTCGTCACCGGTTCCTCGCGCGGCATCGGCCTGGCGATCGCGACGGCATTCGTTACCGCGGGCGATCGCGTGACGGTGCACGGCCGCACCCGTGAAAGCGCCGAACGCGCCAGCGGCGAGATCGGGGCCGCCGGTTGTGTCGTCGCGGACATCAGGGATGAAGCCGATCTGTGCCGGGCGATCGGCGAGGCCATCGAGGCAAACGGCCCCGTCGACGTGCTGGTCAACAATGCGGGCGGCGTCGAGACCGCCCCCCTGTCGCGGCTGGATATCGATCAGCTCCGCCGCATGATGGCCCTCAACGTAGAGCCCGTCCTCACCGCCGTGCGGACCGTCGTGCCGGCCATGAAGGCGAAGGGCTTCGGGCGGATCGTCACCATAGCCTCGACCGCCGGCCTCAAGGGCTACGGCTATGTCGGAGCCTACACGGCGGCCAAGCATGCGGTCGTCGGACTGACCCGAGCCCTGGCGCAGGAACTCGCAACGGCCGGAATCACCGTCAATGCCGTCTGTCCAGGCTACACGGACACGGACCTGATCGGCGGGTCGCTCGACGAACTCGAGGCCAAGACCGGGCGCGGCCGCGAGGAGCTGCTGAAGGATTTCACCAGGGTCAATCCGCTCGGCCGACTGATCAGCCCCGCAGAAGTGGCCGACTGCGTGCTCTGGCTGGCGGGCCAAGGTGCCAGCAGCATCACCGGCCAGGCGATCGTGGTTGCGGGAGGCGAGATGTGAGTTCCGCACGCGCACCACGGGGTGGCCATATCGATGCGGAGTCCAAGGTTGGCGAAAGCCCGCAGCATCACCGCGTCGAGTTGCGGCTCTGGTTGCGGCTTCTGACCTGCGCCACGCTGATCGAGGCGGAAATCCGAAAGCGCCTGCGCGAGAACTTCAACACCACGCTGCCCCGCTTCGACCTCATGGCCCAGCTCGAGCGCGCGCCGGAAGGGGTCCTTCTGGGCGAGCTCTCGCGGCGCATGATGGTGTCGAATGGCAACGTCACCGGGCTCGTCGAGCGGCTGGTGCAGGAGCGCCTGATCGAAAGGCAGATTTTCGAGCGGGATCGACGCGCCGCGGTGGTCCGATTGACCGAACACGGCCGGTCGACCTTCGCGAAGATGGCAACGGCTCATAGCGACTGGGTGGCCGAACTGCTCGCCGAACTGCCGGACGAAGACCAGAAAACGCTGTGGTCGCAGCTGGGCGATCTCAAACACTCCGTGCATGCCGCAATGCTGCGGGCACCGGACAAGACCGAGCCAGGGACCGAACGATGAAGCGACAGAACGCCATAGCCGCGCCGTTGCAAGATTTCGCACCGGAGCACTTCCGTCTGGAGATCGAAGGCGGCATTGCCACCGTGACGCTCGATCGGCCCGACAAGAAGAACCCGCTGACCTTCGAAAGCTATGCCGAGCTTCGCGACACGTTCCATGCGCTGCGCTTCGACGACGCGGTGACCGCGGTCGTCGTCACCGGCGCCGGCGGCAATTTTTCATCCGGCGGCGACGTCTTCGAGATCATCGAGCCGCTGACGAAGATGGAAGCGTCGGAACTGCACGCCTTCACCACCATGACCGGCGACCTCGTCAAGGAGATGCGCGCCTGCCCGCAGCCGATCGTCGCGGCCATCGAGGGGATCTGCGCCGGCGCCGGCGCGATCATCGCCATGGCGTCCGACATGCGCATCGGCGCGGCCGGGGCGAAGGTCGCCTTCCTGTTCAACCGCGTCGGACTTGCCGGCTGCGACATGGGGGCCTGCGCGATCCTGCCCCGTCTGGTCGGTCAAGGCCGCGCCTCGGAGCTTCTCTACACGGGCCGCTTCATGAGCGCCGAGGAAGGCGAGCGCTGGGGGTTCTTCAACCGGCTCACCGAAAAGGATGGCGCGCTGGCGGCGGCTTGGGAGATGGCCAAGGCGATGACCGACGGGCCGACCTACGCCAATTCCGTCACCAAGCGCATGCTGCAGATGGAATGGGCGATGGGCGTCGACGAGGCCATCGACGCCGAGGCCATCGCCCAGGCGCTGTGCATGAAGACCGGCGATTTCCGCCGCGCCTTCGAGGCTTTCGCCGCCAAGCAGAAACCCGTCTTCGAGGGCAACTGACACCATGGCCGACAAGAGCTTCCTCGACTGGCCATTCTTCGACCCGAGCCACCGTGCGCTTGCGGCCGAGGCCGACGCCTGGGCGGCAGAGCATGTGCCCCAACTCGTCGACCACCACGATGTCGACGGCAGTTGCAGACGTCTCGTCGCGGCGATGGGCGAAGCGGGTTTTCTCGCACATGCAGCGCCAGAGGACGGCCGCTTCGACGTCCGCAGCCTTTGCATCCTGCGCGAGACTTTCGCGCGCCATGAAGGACTTGCCGACTTCGCCTTCGCCATGCAGGGCCTCGGCACCGGCGCCCTGAC
>JBBSUS010000278.1:0-4501 GCA_038234195.1 Hyphomicrobiales bacterium
CGGCCTCTCGCCGGTCACGTCGTTGGCGGTTTTGTCCTCTCGCAGTCCCTTGAACACGCCGTGGCGGATGTGACCGTCGGCGGTCAGTTCGGCAAATTCGATCTCGGCGACGCGCTTCGGCGTGACGAACTTCGCGCCGCGGACGATGTCGGACGGCAGTTCGGCAAACGGCGAAGTCTTGCGGCCGATCGCGGCGAAGTCTTCAGCCATCGCGTCGAGCGTCGCTTCGGTGAAACCCGAGCCGACGCGGCCGCGATAGACGAATTCGTTGCCGTCGAAGACCCCGACGAGGATCGACGAGAACGGACGACCGGCCTTGTCGGAGGGCGAAAAGCCGCCGACGACGAACTCCTGACGGCGCGAGCATTTCACCTTCAGCCAGCTTTTCGTGCGGCCGCTGCGATAGGGGGCGTCGGCGCGCTTGGCGACGATGCCTTCGTGACCTTTGGCGCAAAGGTTCTTCAGCACTGCCGTCCCGTTGCCGTCGACGTGCTCGCTGTACAGGAGCTTGGCCTGTGCATTTCCCGGTAGGAGATCGCGGAGCGCCGCCTTGCGTTCGACAAGCGGGCGCTTGCGCATATCCTTGCCGTCGAGCGACAGGAGATCGAAGCAGAAGCAGGCGAGCGGTGCGCCGCTTTTCAGCGCTGCCTGCAGGGTCGAGAAGTCGGTTCGGCCTGAATCGTCGAAGGCCACCACCTCGCCGTCGATCAGCGCGCTGTCGCAGCCAAGGTCGAGGGCGGCGTCGGCGATGCCGGTAAACTTTTCGGTCCAGTCCTTCTCGTTGCGGGTGAAGAGTTTGGCCTTGCCGCCGCCGACAGCGATCAGGACGCGATAGCCGTCGTATTTCATCTCCGACAGCCACCCTTCGCCCTCGGGCGCCTCGCCGACAAGGGTCGCAAGCTGGGGTGAGACGAAGGCGGGCAGGGTGCCGACGGAGCGCCCCGAGGCCTTTGGACGCTTCGTCGCCGCCTTGGGAGAGTTTCCGGCGTTGCGCGATCCGGCCGGCGCCTTGGATTTCGTTCTGGCCGATCCGCCGTCGGCAAATTGTTCGCGGGCGGCCTCGGTCGCCGCGTGGCTCTGATTTTCGGCCTTCTTGCGTGCAGCCGGCGTGCCGTTCTTGGCGGTTTCGTCGAGACTGTCGCCTCCCTTGGCAATGGCGGCCATGGTGCGGCCGGTCTTGACGCTGCGGTCGGCCTTCAGGAGATTGCGGCGGCGATCGACTTCGTCGTCCTTCTCCTTGATCAGCAGCCAATTCTCGCGCTTTTCGCCGTTCCTCGGCTTCATACGTACCAGTGCCCACTCGCCCTTCATCTTCTCGCCGAACACCCGCATCTTCAGGCTGCCCTTCTCGAAGCCGGCATCGGGATCCTCGCGCGGCTCCCAGGTGCCGCGATCCCAGAGCATGACCGTGCCACCGCCATACTGCTTTTGCGGGATGGTGCCCTCGAAGTCGCCATAGGCGAGCGGGTGGTCCTCGGTGCGCACGGCGAGACGCTTGTCGGCAGGATCAAGGCTGGGGCCGCGGGTGACCGCCCAGCTTTTCAGCACGCCGTCCCATTCGATGCGGAAATCGTAATGCAGGCGCGTGGCGTCGTGCTTCTGGACGCAGAAGGCGAGCGCCGGGCGGCGTTCCGCGTCGGGATGGGGGCCAGCAGTATCCGCGTCCGCGCCGGATGGCTCGCGCGTGACGGCAAAGTCGCGCTTGGTGCGGTAGGTCTCGAGAAGGTCACCGGGAGACTGCTTTGCCCCCGCCGGCTTGCCGGAGCCAGACCTTGCCGTCTCGGACCCTTTCTTGCTGGTCGCGTTCGCCATGGCTCTCGCCCCTTACGCGGATTTTCGGCGCGGCGAGCCCGACCCGCTCGATTTCGCCTTGGCCGTCTTGGCCGCCTTGGTCTTGGGGCCGGATGACTTCGATGCGGAGGATTTGGCTCCCGACGCTTTGGAAGCCGACGCCTTCGATTCCGATTTGCCCGATCCGCCGCCCTGTTCGAGGCTCTTCTTCAGGGTGGCCATCAGGTCGACGACGTTGCCACCACCGTTGTTGCCACGGTCGTCGTCGTCCTCCTCGACGTCAATCTTCGCCTTGCCGCCCGCCTTGCGCTTCTTGGCGATCAACTCCTTCAGCGCCGCGGTGTAGTGGTTCTTGAAATGGCCGGCATCGAAAGGCCCGGTCTTCTTCGCAATCAACGCCTCGGCGACGTCGAGCAGGTCGTCGTCGCTCGCCTTTTCGGAGATATCGGAGAAGATCGTATCGGATTTGCGGACCTCGTCCTCGTAGTGGAGCGTTTCGAGCAAGAGCCCTTTGCCGCAGGGGCGCAGGGCGACGAGATATTCCTTGCCGCGCATCGACAATTGCCCGAGGCCGGTCTTGCTGGCCTTTCGCAAGGCATCACGCACGACGCGAAACGCGTCGCCGGCGAGTTCGTCCTGCGGCACGACGTAATAGGGCTTGTCGAAATACAGCGGCGGGATCGATGAGCTGTCGACGAACTGCACGAGTTCCAGCGTCTTCCTCGTCTCCAGCTTGACGTCGTCGATCTCCTCGTCGGTCAGAAGCACATATTCGCCGCTCTCCACTTCGTAGCCCTTGACGATCTCGTCGGAATCGACCGGCCCGATGCCATCGACGACCTTGTCGTAATGGATGCGCTTGCCGGTCTCGCGGTGGATTTGCCGGAAGCTGATCGAAGCCCCGGACTGGGTCGCGGAGAAGATCTCGACCGGGATCGAGACAAGGGAGAGGCGGATCTGGCCCTTCCAGATGGGACGTGCTGCCAAGGCTCGATACTCCAACACACGATCACGAAAACGCGCTCGCATCAGATTCCCGAAGGGAACGTGCCAGCATCGCGAGTCCAAACGGGAACCGGGCGCTGCGGTTCCGGTGTACGCGGGGGTGTCGATCGGTGGCTGCGACCGGAATTGCCGACGCTGGTCGTCGGGCGCTCCCATGGCGGTCGGGGCGGCGAAGCTTAAGTTGGTTCGACCCGTGCGTCACCCGCGTCGGCGAGGACATCGCTTCCCACAACTCGCTGCTGCCGACAGATCACCAAGCCAAGGAATTCAAATGACCGACATGACACTCGAAGACCTCGCCCAGAAGATGGGCAAGATCGATTTCACCATGCTGGTGACCAAGGCGGAGGACGGCACGCTGGCGGCCCGGCCGATGAGCAACAATGGCGAGGTCGATGCCGATGGGGATTCTTATTATTTCACCTGGGAACAGTCGCGAATGGCCGCCGATATCCGCCGCGATGCGAAGGTCGGTCTGACGTTTCAGGGAAGCGCCGGCCTTCTCGGCAAGCCGCCGCTCTTCGTGTCGGTTGAGGCCCATGCCGAATTGATCTCGGACCGCGCGGCGTTCGAGGCTCACTGGAACAAGGACCTCGACCGCTGGTTCGAGAACGGAATCGATACCCCGGGCGTGGTGATGATCAAGGCCCATGCCACGCGCATCCATTATTGGGACGGCACCGAGGATGGCGAAATCCGCCCCTGACCGGACCACGTCTTTTGCTTGGGCGTCAGCCTGTAACGCTCCGGAAAAACCGCAGCATTTCGGCGCTGGCGTCGGGGCCGGCGGGCAGGGTGTAGGAGCCGTTCGGGCTGCCGCCGGACCAGGCGTGACCGGCGCCGTGGATTCGCCAGCTTTCCAACCGCTCGCGCCCGTCGGCCTCGCGATGGATCGTGCGGGTATAGGCAACACCCTTCGGCGAGATGCCCTCGCTTGTCAGGATATCAGCCGCGATGCCGGCCTTCGCCTGCTCCAGCACGCGCTCGCCGTTGACGGGCGCGACGGTGGTGTCGCGGTCGCCGTGGAAGACGATCGTCGGCACCAGACGCTTGCCCGCGACCACCGGAGCGCCGCCTTGCATGGCGGCGAAGGCCGAGCCCATGTCGCGGGCGGCGCCGCAGGCGAGACCCGAATGGACGCCGACGGCGGCGTAAAGGTCGGGGTAGCGCTGGCCGAGGATCGCCGCCGCGGCGCCTCCGGCGGAAAGGCCCGCAACGAACACGCGTCCGGGATCGACCGGATGGTCGGCGATGATCTGACGCGTGATGCCGGCGATCAGCGACGGCTCACCGGCATCGCGCTTCTGGTCGCTCGCCTGGAACCAGTTCCAGCATTTCTGCTGATTGGCGGCCTGGGTCTGTTCGGGATAGGCGACGAGAAACCCAAGCTCTTCGGCCCGTTCGTTCATCCGCGTGCCGGCGGCGAAATCGTCCGGCGACTGGGTGCAGCCGTGCAGCATGACGACGAGCGCTGCGGACGAGCCGTTATGGCTGGCCGGAATGTAGAGCTTGTAGCGCCGCGTACCGGCCGGCGCATTGTAGGTTAACGTCTCGAAGCTGGCGCCATCGGGAAGCGCCGTGACCCTGGAGTTTGCGCCAAGGCCGGGAAGTCCGGAGAAGCCGGTAAGGCTGCCGAAATCGGCGAGGCTTCCGAGACCGGAAAAATCGAGCGGGCTCGCGCCGCCGAATGGAAGCGCGCTTGTCC
>JBBSUS010000279.1:0-4494 GCA_038234195.1 Hyphomicrobiales bacterium
GACGAGACCAGCCGCTACAATGCCCGCAACGGCGACGACATCCAGGGCAAGCCGTTGGTCGTTCTCGTCAACGGCGGTTCGGCCTCGGCCTCCGAGATTGTCGCCGGTGCCTTGCAGGACCAGCGTCGCGCGACGATCGTCGGCTCTCGGTCGTTCGGCAAGGGCTCGGTCCAGACGATCATCCCGCTCGGAACAAACGGCGCCCTGCGCCTGACGACGGCGCTGTACTACACCCCGTCGGGCCGCTCGATCCAGGGGCGTGGCATCGATCCGGACATCACGGTCGAACAGCCGCTGCCAAAGGAAATCCGTGACCAGATGGGGCTGACGGCCGACGACGAGGTCGCCCGTGGAGAATCGTCACTGCGCGGTCATATCACCGGCAATGCGGAGACCGACGCGGGCTCCGGCTCGCTGGACTACGTGCCGCCGGAGAAGAAGGACGATCTGCAACTTCAGTATGCGATCGACCTTTTGAACGGCGTCAAGACCAACGCGATGTTCCCGCCGAAGCAGGAAGCCAGCGCGGCCAACTGATCACCGGTCAGCGGGCTGTTGCCCGTATCATCGAGGCCCGGAGCAGTTCTGCTCCGGGCCATTTTGCTTTCGAATGGCCGGTGGCGACCAAGTTCAGTCGATCCCGCAGGCCTGGACGACTTAATGCGTATGGACAGGGCGCGCCCGGTTGCGGCTTGGCCCAGCGAGCCCCGATCCAGCTTGCGGCGTTAGACCGGTGGCATGCGCGGTGAACTCTACCAGCCACTCGGACTGCATCTCGACGACCGGAAGGTTCGGCGTGCGCCATCGCTTTCGCTCCTGGCGGGCCTGGCCGCGTTTGCCCTCACCGCGACCGCCTCCGCCTATGTGGCGACCGTGGCCCAACCTCGCCTGATTGTCGTCGACCGACTGGCGCCGAACTCTCCGGCAGCGCGGCAGCCCGGCGACGTGCGCATTTCCATGGCGTCTCAGGTTTCCAAGGCGCCGCTGCCGAACATTATTTCCGGCTCGAAGAACTTGCCCGACGATCCGGGACTTGCCGGCGTCCAGGGCACCCGCAGCGTCGGATTCCGTGTCGAGGATCCGTCGTCACTGCGCCAGAACCCGTCGCTCGCGCATCTGCCCGATCCCGATCTCGTCGAGGACAGCGCTTTCGGTCCGCTGCCGATCCGCGGTGCCAGCGGCCGGCGGCCCTTCGACGTCTACGCCGGTGCAACGGACGGGCGTCCGGGGCCGCGCGTCGCCATCATCGTCGGCGGTCTCGGCATCAGCCAGAGCGGCACCTTCGCGGCGCTGAAGACCTTGCCGTCCGAGGTCACGCTCGGCTTCTCGCCAGCCGGTAACAGCCTGCAGCGATGGATGCGAGATGCGCGCCGCAAGGGCCACGAACTGTTGTTGCAGGTGCCGCTGGAACCGGTGGGCTACCCGGTTGTCGATCCGGGCGAGAACACGGTGACGGTGGCCGAGGCCGCGGCCGGGCAGTTCGACCCCCTCTACGCGTCGCTCGGCGCGATCAGCAACTATGTCGGCATCATGAACTACATGGGCGGTCGTTTCACCGGCGATCCGGCTGCGATGGAAGGGCTGCTGGCCGAACTCGGTCGTCGCGGCCTGATGTATGTCGACGATGCGTCTTCCCAGCGCAGCCTCGCCAAGGACACCGCCCAGCTTGAGCATGTGCCCGCCGCCGTTGCCAACCTCACCCTCGACACCGTGCAGGACCCCAACGAAATCCGCGCGCAGCTCGATCTTCTGGAGCGGATGGCACGGGCCGATGGACATGCGATCGGGATCGCCTCGGCCTTCGACACGTCCGTCTCGACGATCGCGGCATGGATCGCCAGCGCGCGCAGCCGCGGCATCGATATCGTCCCGATCTCGAACCTTGCGAACGACCCGGAGCGGCGCTGAGCGCTCGTCTTTCGGCAGACGGCAATCGTTCACGCGGCCCTCAGAACTTGCCGCGCCACGTTAGAGCGCGATAACCCTTCGCAGTCCGCATCGAGCGGTGCCTATGCGCGAAGGGATAAATCCGATGACCGAACCGAGTCTGCTGCCTTACCGACCCAATGTCGGGATCATGGTGCTCAACCGCGACGGGCTCGTGTGGGTTGGACGCCGCATCGTCGAGGACAAGGGCGAGATGACTGGCGCGCAGCAGCTGTGGCAGATGCCTCAGGGGGGCATCGACAAGGGCGAGGATCCCTATCCGGCAGCCCTGCGCGAACTCTACGAAGAGACCGGCATGTGCTCGGTCTCGCTGCTTGCCGAAGCGCCGGACTGGATCGACTACGACCTGCCGCCGGAACTCGTGGGCATTGCGCTGAAGGGCAAGTATCGCGGCCAGACCCAGCGCTGGTTCGCCTTTCGCTTCGAGGGCAACGAGAGCGAGATCGCCATCGATCCGCCTCCGGGTGGCCATGATGCCGAGTTCGAGGAATGGGCCTGGAAGCCGATGGATGAACTTCTCGGCCTGATCGTGCCGTTCAAGCGCGAGGTCTACGAAAAGGTGGTCGCCGCGTTCGCACATCTGGCTGGGCCGGTGACGTGAAGATGCAGACGATCGGTGTCCTCGGCGGGATGAGCTGGGAATCGACTGCGCTCTATTATCGGCTGATGAACGAGCACTGCCGGGCAACGCTGGGCGGCCATCACTCGGCGCGCATTCTGCTTCACTCGTTCGACTTCGATGTGATTGAACGCTGCCAGGGGGCCGGGCAGTGGGACGAGATGGCGACGATGCTGGGCGATGCCGCCGCGGGACTGGCGGGGGCAGGCGCGGACTTTCTGGTCATCGCGACCAATACGATGCACCGACTTGCGGTCGAGATTTCAGAACGGAGCGGGCTGGAGGTGCTGCACATCGCCGACCCGACAGCGGCGGCGTTGAAGCAAGCAGGCTTGCGCCGTGTGGGGCTTCTGGGCACGCGCTATACGATGGAGCAGAAATTCTATCGTGGCCGTCTCGAAGAGATGCATGAGCTGGATGTGATCGTCCCAGGGGAGACGGATCGCCGCGACGTTCATCGAATCATCTACGACGAGCTCTGCCTGGGTGTTGTGACACCGGTTTCCCGCGTTCTTTATCAGTCGGTGATCGGTCGGCTGAAGGAAGAGGGCGCAGAGGCCGTGATCCTCGGCTGCACCGAGATCACAATGTTGATCGCGCCTGACGACAGCATCTTGCCGGTCTACGACACGACGGCACTGCACGCGGTCGCTGCCGTCGATCGGGCGATCGGTCCGACATGACGTAAGTGGCTGCCCTATAGGGCTCGTTTTTCGGTCCGTCGCTCAGGCTGTCGTTCCGACGAAAAAGCCGGCACAAGGCCGGCTTTGGAATTTTCCGCTGACGGGGCGAAGTCGATCAGACACCGACCGCAACGCGAGCTTCGCGCAGCTGCTCCAGATCCTGCTGAGCCTTGGCTTTCGCCTCGGCCGTCTCGGCATCGGCAACGTCTTCCTCGGCGTCCTTGATCTGGCTGTCGAGCATGGCGGGATCGAGCTCTTCGACGGCCGTTGCGTGCTCCGCGAGAAGCGTCAGGCCCTTGGCATTGACATCGGCGAAGCCGCCGAGAACGAAGATCTTCTTTTCTTCGCCGCCCTCCATCGTCGCGATCACGACGCCCGGCTTGACCGTGGTCATCACCGGCGCGTGCTTGGCCATGACGGTAAAGTAGCCTTCGCTACCCGGGACGTTCACGGCCGTTACCGGCTCGGATAGAAGCATCCGCTCTGGAGAGACGAGTTCGAACTGAAAACTATCTGCCATCGGTCGCCTGCCTGGTGAGGGCACCCTCGAAATGAAGGAGCGCCTGATCGAATTTATCGCGGCAACCGGGATTGCAGAACCCGACGACCGCGCCGTTGTAAAGGGTCAGAGAATCGCCCGCGATCGGTTTTCCCGACCACGGGCAGGTCTCGTTCACAGCATCCTTCAGCCTGAGCTCGGGATGCTGAGCCATTTTACGCGGCTTCCGAAGCCATCTTCTGGGCCTTCTCGACAGCCATCTCGATCGAGCCGACCATGTAGAAGGCGGCTTCGGGAAGATGATCGTATTCGCCGGCGACCAAGCCCTTGAAGGACTTGATCGTGTCTTCCAGCGGCACGAGCTGGCCGGGCGAACCGGTGAAGATCTCGGCGACAAAGAACGGCTGGGACAGGAAGCGCTCGATCTTGCGAGCGCGGGCCACCGTCAGCTTGTCCTCTTCGGAAAGCTCGTCCATTCCCAGAATGGCGATGATGTCCTGCAGCGACTTGTACTTCTGCAGGATTTCCTGGACCGAACGAGCAACCCCGTAATGCTCCTCGCCGACGATCAGCGGCGAGAGGATGCGCGAGGTCGAGTCGAGCGGGTCGACGGCCGGGTAGATGCCCTTTTCCGAAATCGCGCGGTTCAGCGTCGTCGTCGCATCCAGATGGGCGAAGGAAGTGGCCGGCGCCGGGTCGGTCAGATCGTCGGCCGGGACGTAGATGGCCTGCACGGACGTGATCGA
>JBBSUS010000280.1:0-4470 GCA_038234195.1 Hyphomicrobiales bacterium
CGGCTGCGGCGAGACCACCACCGCTGTGCTGATCGAATCGGCGCTTTGGGAGCCCACCGAGGTCGCCAGGACCGGACGTGCTCTCGGCATCGTCACCGACGCACGCTATCGCTTCGAGCGCGGCATCGATCCCGCTTTCATGGAGAATGGCCTCGATCTGGCGACGAAACTCGTCGTCGAACTCTGCGGCGGCACGCCGTCGCGGACGCTTGTCGCCAAGAAGGCCGTCATCGAGAAGAAGACCATCGAACTCCCCTTTGCCGAGACCGAGCGGCTGACCAGCCTGGTGGTCGAGGCGGGCGAACAGATCGCGGCTCTCGAGAGGTTGGGATTTGTCGCCGAACGCCGGGGCGACACCAGTGTCACCGTCGCGGTGCCGACTTGGCGCCCTGACGTCGACGGCAAGGCCGACCTCGTCGAAGAGATCGCGCGGCTCCACGGCGTCGACAAGATCGTGCCGCAGGCGCTGCCGGCGTCGGGTGCCGTTGGCGGCCGTATCCTGACCGTCGCGCAGTCCCGCGACCGTGCGGCGCGCCGCGCCCTCGGCGCCCGGGGCATGGTCGAGTGCGTGTCCTATAGCTTCGTTCCCGAAGCGCACGCCATCGCTTTTGGCGGCGGATCGGAGGCCCTGAAGCTGGAAAATCCGATCTCCGCCGATCTGTCGGACATGCGTCCGTCCCTGCTTCCGGGGTTGCTTGCGGCGGCCAGCCGCAACGCCGCGCGCGGCTACGGTGATACAGCGCTGTTCGAAGTCGCCGGCGTCTACTTCTCCGACGAGCCCGACGGGCAGGTCCGCGTCGCCGCCGGCGCGAGGCGCGGCACGGCGTCGCTTGTCGGCAATGGTCGTGACTGGGCCGGCGATACGCAAAGCGTGTCGGTTTTCGATGCCAAGGCCGACGCGATTGCGGCCCTCGAGGCAGCCGGAGCACCGGTGGGAAACCTGATGATCGAAGCGCCTGCCAGCCCCTGGTATCATCCCGGTCGCTCGGGGCGAATCAAGCTCGGCCCGAAACTCGTTCTGGCGGAATTCGGCGAGTTTCATCCCAAGACCCTCAAGGCTCTCGACGTCTCGGGCGCCTTCTGTGGTTTCGAGTGTTTCCTCGATCGCATTCCGCAAGCCAAGCGGAAGGCGACCCGCACCAAACCGGTGCTGGCGCTCTCGCCTTACCAGCCGCTGCGCCGCGATTTCGCTTTCGTCGTCGATGATTCGGTCGAGGCCCTGAAACTGGTGCGCGCGGCCGAGGGGGCCGACCGCAAGCTCGTCGGCGACGTCAGGGTGTTCGATGTCTTCACCGGTCAGGCCCTCGGCGATGGCAAGAAATCCGTCGCGATCGAGGCGACGCTCAACCCGTTCGACCGAACGCTCGCGGACGAAGACCTGGAAGCGGTCTCCGCCAAGATCGTGGCGCAGGTCGAAAAGGCGACCGGTGGGACCCTGCGTCGCTAGGCTGCCGGCGCACCGAGAACGCAGACGGAGCGAGACTGCGACCTCGCACGTCAGCATCGCGAGCCACCCGGCAAAACGGCGAAAATCGATTGGCCGTCTGGCAGCCTTGCCGGTGAAAGATCGCTGCGCTGGAGCCTGCACGGCTGCAGCTCACGCCGCTGCGGCGAGACGTTCGCCCGCGATCCGGTAGGAGATCGCTTCGGCGAGGTGAATACGCCTCACGGTCGGCTCCTGTTCGAGATCGGCGAGGGTGCGCGCCACCTTCAGAATGCGGTGGTAGGCCCGGGCCGAGAACTTCATCTGCTCGGCCGCATCCCGCAACAACCTCAAGCCCTCGCCGTCGGGCTCGGCCACCGTTTCGACCAGCGCTGCCGAGCAATGAGCGTTCAGCGTGATTTCGGAGAACCCGAGGCCTTCGTAGCGCTCGATCTGGATGCGCCGTGCGGCCGCCACCCGCGCCTTGACCGCAGCGGACGTTTCAGATGGCTGCGGACGGATAAGGTCCGATGCGGTGACGGCCGGGACGTCGACGCGGACGTCGATGCGGTCCATCAGCGGACCGGAGATGCGCGCCTGATAATCGGCCTTGCAACGCGGGCCGCGAGCGCAGGAGCGTCCAGGCTCGCCCGCCATGCCACAGCGGCAGGGGTTCATTGCCGCAATCAATTGCATCTTGGCCGGATAGGTCACGCGATGATTGGCTCGCGCAATGGCGCTCTCGCCCGACTCCAGCGGCTGGCGCAACGAGTCCAGAACGGCCGGATTGAATTCGGGAAACTCGTCGAGAAACAGGATGCCGCGATGGGCGAGCGAAACCTCGCCCGGACGGGCCCGCATGCCGCCGCCGACCATCGCGGCCATCGACGCCGAATGATGCGGTGCGCGAAACGGCCGGCGGTCGGACAGCTTGCCGCCCGAGAGTTCTCCGGCGATCGATGCGATCATGGAGACCTCGAGCAATTCCTTCGGCGTCAGTGCCGGCAGGATTGACGGCAGGCGTTGGGCGAGCATCGACTTGCCGGAACCGGGCGGTCCGACCATCAAGAGGTTATGACCGCCGGCCGCGGCGATCTCCAGTGCGCGCTTGGCGACGATCTGGCCCTTGATCTCGGCGAGATCGGGCATGTTGGCTGGTTCGCTGCGCACCGCGGGTTCCGGACGCGCGACCAACTGGGTGCCGCGGAAATGATTGGCGATCTGGATGAGGCTGCGCGCCGCGACGATCGGCATGTCGGCGCTGGCCCAGGCGGCTTCCGGTCCGCATTCCGCGGGACAGATCAGGCCATGACCCAGCGCATTGGCGCCCATTGCCGCCGGCAGAACACCGGTGACGGCCGTCAACATGCCGTCCAGGGAAAGCTCGCCGAGAACCACATAGCCGGCCAACGCATCCGACGGGATGGCGCCGAGCGCCGCCATCAGTCCGAGCGCGATCGGCAGATCGTAATGGCTGCCTTCCTTGGGAAGATCCGCCGGTGCCAGGTTCACCGTGACCTTCTTCGGTGGCATCGAAAGACCGGAGGCGTGCAGCGCGGCCTGAACGCGCTCGCGACTTTCCGCCACCGCCTTGTCGGGCAGGCCGACGATCTGGATGCCGACCTTGCCGGGTGCCACCATCACCTGCACATCGACCGGGATCGCATCGATTCCCTGGAATGCAACCGTCTTCACGCGGGAAACCATGACGCACCCCCTGGAAAAACTATGAGGACGGCCGCCGTCCAAGGGGCGGTCGATCCCGAATGCTACCTAAGGTAACCATTAATTTGGGATCGAAACAAGAACATTGTTCGAACAAAAACCGTCCGAATCGGCATGGCAGAAACCAACATCCTGAAGATGAAAGATAAATTAACGCTAAAATTGGTCTTTGCCCTGGCGTGATTCGCCGCTACAGCCACGTCGATAGAGCCACCGAGGCTGAGAGAGCCGTCCCGGCGCAGAGCATGAAGCTGCCGTTCCAGACGAGACCCACCCGGAGCGCCGTCGTATGGCCGAGGCGGCCGACCAGCAATGTTGTTGCCGTAAATGGCGAGGACGCTCCGGCCAATGCCCAGCCGGCGGTGAGCGCGACGACGATCGAATTGGGCGAGATGCCCATCGAACTGGCGGAGGGGATGAGCGGCGCCAGCAGCGACACCGACAGGATCGGGTTCATCCCCACCTGCCCGAGCAGCGGGATGATCCAGACCAGCGCGGCAACGACCAGCCAGGCCGGAACGCTGGAGAAGTCCGCCGCTTGGCCGGCGAGCAGCGGCGACAGGAGCGCGCCGCCAAGCGAGCCGATGACACCGGCCATCACCAGAAGCACGAGTTCGGACTGGAAGGACGGAATGTCGCGGCTCGCCATGCCGGCGAGACGAAACAGCGTCCGTTGCAACACGCCGGGCTGCCCCGCTTCGCGTGGTGCATTGGCCGCATCGCCTCGGGACTGGACGATGATCCAGCCGGTGGAGAGGATCGGCACGAGCAACATGACGATGGCGATGATCCTGAGGCCGGTCAGGTACTCGAGCACCGCGACGCCGCCGAACAGCAGCAGGAGCAGGGCAAGCAACGGTTGGACGTCGCGAAGCGTGCCGTTCGGCTTGCCTCGCTGGGGGGCCGGACGCGACAGCTTGGGCTTGTAGAGTGTATCGAGCGCCCAGCCGATGAAGGTGACGATACAGGCATTGACGATCGCGAAGATCGCGGCCCCGCCCCAGGACGAGCCGGGGATCAGCGAGGTCGAGATCGCCATGGCGAAGGCCAGCGGTGACCAGGTCAGCGAGGCAACGAAGCCGCGCTGGATGGCCAGCAGCATGCGACGATTGCGGATTTCGGCAATTTCCCTGTTCGGTTCCCGGGCCGTGATGCTCTCGGTGAGCCCGCCGAGCAGTGGGATCGATCCGTAGGAGAGGATCAGCGCGAACAGGTGGCCTCCGGCCGTGAGCACCAGGTAGCGCTTGCCCGGTGGTTGGCTGGCCAGATACTGGCCGCAGCGCTCGATGGCCGGGGAGGTTCCGGCGGGATTGCGCAGCGAG
>JBBSUS010000281.1:0-4469 GCA_038234195.1 Hyphomicrobiales bacterium
AGCGCCTCGTGCGCAACCTCACGCCGGACGAGATCGTCGGCCAGATCATGCTCGCTCGCGACCGGCTCGGAGACTTTCCCGAACGCGACACGCCGCCGGGCGCAATCGTGCCGTCGGAGGGCCGCCTCGTCACCAATGTCGTGATGATGGGCATGGGCGAGCCGCTCTACAACTACGACAACGTCAAGCAGGCACTGGCCGTCGCGACCGATGGAGAGGGCCTCTCGCTGTCGCGCCGCCGGGTGACACTGTCGACCTCCGGCGTCGTTCCGATGATCAAGCCGGCCGGTGACGAGATGGGCGTCATGCTGGCGATCTCGCTGCACGCCGTGCGCGACGAATTGCGCGACGAACTCGTGCCGATCAACAAGAAGTACCCGCTGGCCCAATTGATCGAGGCCTGCCGCAACTACCCCGGCATCTCCAACGCCCGCCGCATCACCTTCGAATACGTCATGCTGAAGGGCATCAACGATTCGCTCGAGGATGCCCGCGCGCTCGTCCAGCTGCTCAAGGGCATTCCGGCCAAGATCAATCTGATTCCGTTCAATCCTTGGCCCGGCAGCGCCTACGAGTGCTCAGACTGGGATCAGATCGAGCGCTTTGCCGACCTCGTCAACCAGGCCGGCTACGCTTCACCGATCCGCACGCCTCGCGGTCGCGACATCTTCGCGGCCTGTGGCCAGCTCAAGTCGGAATCGGAACGGATGAAGAAGACCGACCGCCTGGAGATGGAAAAAAGCCGCGCCCGCGAGCTCGTCGCCGACTGATTCGAACGCGGGTCTCGAGGCGGCGGCTTCAACGGATCGCCGCTCCGAGAATCGGACCCGGCTTGCGCCCGCTTCCAGCCTGCAGGATGACCGCGCAATCGTCGGGGCCGCGTGCGGCGCCGCATCCACCCAGCGGATAGCTGGCCGCATGACCAGTCCAGGCCCCGAGCAGTGTCATGCCGCGCACCGCATTGACGTAAGTGACCGTGCTGCCGCTGTTTTCGCCGCGACCGATCGGAACGGTCGCATGCTTCGTGATGTCGACCCGCCAGATCGATCCGCTGCCCGTGCCCTCGCCGACCGCAACGGTCTTGCCGGTGACCTTGACGTCCACGGGCAGCGGCGCGTCCATCATCGCGTCGATGGACCGACCGTTCGATCCGATAGTCAGGCCCTTCCCATCGACCACCGCTTGCGGCGTGTAGACTTGCCCGTCGCCACGGCTCGCGGCATAGGAGCGCTGGCGGATCGTATGCGCAGGCGAGCCCAGCGTGTCCTTCCAGCCGAGCGAATCCCAATAATCGACGTGATAGCCGAGTGCCAGAACCCCTGTGCGCTGTGCGAGTTTGCCCAGAACGGCATCGGCCGGGGGGCAAGAGGAACAGCCCTGGCTGGTGAAGAGTTCGACCACATGCCGTTCGCCGGCCGCGGCTGGTGCGGACGAGACGGTGGCAGCCAACACGGCTGCGACGTAGAATCCGGGGGCAAGCGACGATATGACTGCGGCGACCGGGGCTTTAACGGGCATGACGAAATCTCCAATTGAGCCTGAACGTGTTTCGTCACGGCGCCGCGCAATGTTACTGCTGTCCGTGGTGACCCCTTCAAGCTTCGGTGATGCGACACCGCGCGCAGTCCGGCCCCTCCCGCTGCTAAAAAGATGACCCGCCCCGCATGCTGACCGTCCTGCGCTTTCTTTTCGTGATCCCGATCGCCTTCGTCGCGGCCTGCCTCACGGGGGCCTTTGCGATGCTATGGCCCTTCATCGATCTTTCGGATGCGTCTCTGACAAGAGATCCGATTTACCTCTTCCAGTTGATCATCGTTTTCATGGAACAGGCGGCGCAGATCGGTTCGGTGACGCTTCTGCCATGGGCGCTTTTCATGGTGCTGAGTGAAGCGTTCGGACTGCGGTCGATCCTGATGCATGTGGCTGCAGGCCTCTGCGGCGGCATCGCGATCCTGATCGTCGCCTACGGCCGCACCGGACCGCATGCGAGTGTCCAGACCGCGATCATCGTTGCGTCGATCGTCTTCGCACTGATCTACTGGATCGTCGCCGGGCGCGCCGCCGGTCGCTGGCGACAGCGCCGGCGTTGGACGAAGCCGGTCCCGCCGCTACCGGCAGCGACGCAATGACCGAAACTAAAGGACGTGAAAGATGGCAAGACGCCCCGGCGATCCGCGCGATGCGGCAGAAGCGCTCTTCAAGCCCGCCGCTCCCTCGCGCGAACGCCTGAAGGAAGCACGCCCCGCTGTGCCGAATGCCAAGGAGATGGTTTCCCTGCGCCTCGACCGCGATCTTCTCGAACATTTCCAGGAGGACGGCCCTGGCTGGCAGGACCGCATCAACGACGCGCTGCGCCAGGCGGCGGGTCTCTAGGACTCATTCGGCGTCGCGCCACGACCTTGCCTTTGCGTCTGGGCGCGGCAATTTCGACGCCATGATCACCATCCACCATCTCAACAACTCCCGCTCCCAACGGGTCCTGTGGCTGCTCGAAGAGCTTGGCGTCGAATACGAGGTCAAGCGCTACGAGCGCACCAAGACGCTGCAGGCCCCCGAGGAAATGAAAAAGGTCCATCCGCTGGGCAAATCGCCGATCCTGACGGACGGGGAAATGACCATCGCCGAGACTGGCGCGATCATCGAGTACATTCTCGCTAGGCACGGCAAAGGCCGGCTGATCCCGCCGGATGGCACCGCCGACTACTGGCAGGCACGGCACTTCCTGCATTACGCCGAGGGCTCGGCGATGCCGCCCCTGTTCCTGATGCTCGTCCTGTCGATGATCCCCGACCGCGCGCCGTTTTTCGCCAGGCCGATCCTGAAGGCTTCGATGGCAAAGGTCGACGAGCTGCTGGTGAAGCCGCAGATCCAGCTGCACATGGACCATTGGGAGAATGCACTGGGCGCCACCGGCTGGTTTGCCGGGCCGGAGATGTCGGTTGCCGACGTGATGATGAGCTTTCCGGTTGAGGCTGCCGGGACCCGCATCGGCTATGAGGAACGCCCGAAGCTGCGCGACTTCTTGCAGCGCATCCACGAACGTCCGGCCTACAAGCGCGGCCTCAAGCGCGGCGGGCCCTACGCTTACGCCTGACGACTGGCCTCGCATGCTTAGCGCCAGGCGACGAGAATCGCCCCGCAGAAGATGAGGCCGACTCCGAGCCAGTTCGCGGTCGTCAGCTTCTCGCCGAGGATCGCGGCGCCGAAGATCGCCACCATCACGACCGATAGCTTGTCGATCGGCGCGACTGCCGAGGCCGGCCCGAGCTTCAGCGCCCGAAAATAGCAAAGCCACGACGCCCCGGTCGCAAGTCCGGAGAAGACGAGGAAAATCAGGCTGCGGTGGGAGAGCGTCGCCGGGGCCTGCCATTGGCCGCTCGCCGCCACGATCGCGGCCGACAGAACGACGACGACGCACGTGCGCACCAGCGTCGCCATGTCGGAATTGATGCCCTCGACCCCGATTTTCGCCAGGATCGCCGTCGCTGCAGCGAAGACGGCAGCGAGCATAGCCCAGAGCTGCCAGCTGCCGAGCACGCCGAGAGGTGTGGAGGATGTCGCCATGGTCGACCGTCGCGCGTCAGCGCCCCTGCGTCAAAAGGATTTTGGCGGCAAAGGCCGAAAAGACGCTGGCGAACAGATAGTCGAGCCCCCGCATCAGCTTTGGCCGCGATTTCAGCGCCAGCGCGAATTTGTCTGCGGCCAGGATCATCAGAGCGGAAAATGGCACGGCGAGCGCAATGAAGAACAGGCCGAGGAAGAACAGCTTGCCCGTCGGGTTCGGATCGTGCGCTGTCAGGAACTGCGGCAGGAATGTCACGAAGAACAGGATGATCTTCGGATTGAGGAGGTTGATGCCGAGACCCTTCAGCCAGTTCGACGCAAGCGAATGCCGCTTGACGCCCTTGACCGCATCCAGCTTGAAGGTCGAACCGCTGCGGATCGCCTGAATCGCCAGAAACACCAGATAGGCCGCGCCGACGACCTTCAGGACGAGAAACGCCTGGGGCGACGCCGCGATCAGCGCCGAAATGCCGAAGGCGGCAAGACAGGTGTGAACGACGATCCCGCTCGCAGCGCCCAGCATCGCGGCAAAACCGGCTGCCCGGCCCTCGGAAAGGGTCCGGCCGATGAACAGCGTCATGTCCGGCCCCGGCGTGATGGTCAGCACCAGTGCCGCGGCGATGAAGGCGAGGAGCGTCGGAAGGTCGGGCAAAAAGGTCATGGGCAGCACCAAGCTTGGAACGTCCGCTCTCTACGCCGGCGCCGCGCGTGCCGCCACCCATTTTCGCGTGGCTTTTGTAGCCCGATGCCGCCCGCCCGGTTCCTTTCGCCCGGCACCTTGCTATAGAGCCCGCAACGGAACGCGACCTTCGAAAGAACCATCATGGCAAAGCACCGCGACATCAAGAAAGTCGTCCTCGCCTATTCGGGCGGGCTCGACACCTCGATCATCCTGAAATGGCTGC
>JBBSUS010000282.1:0-4461 GCA_038234195.1 Hyphomicrobiales bacterium
CGCTGCCATTCGGTAAGGCATCGCAATATGGCCAAAGCGTGGATATTCGGCGTAACTGCCTGCTTTTTCAGGGTTTGGTGCGCCGCTGTTGCGAATCCACAAAGCCGCTTTGCCCGTCTGCGATTGCTCCCCGCCCTTCGTAAAAAGCGAAAGCTCCGCCGATCCCGTCACCGGGATCGCGGAGCATTCACGCGAAGTTGTAAGCGATCGACTTAGCGGGTCTATGAAGAATCTGCCTTCAAAGGCGATAGGCGATCGAGTCGTTCCAGAAGCGATCGAGGCGCTGCAGCGACCGGTTCATCTTGGAGAATTCCTGTTCGTCGAGGCCGCCGACCTTGTCGATCGAACCGATGTGACGGTCGTAGAGTTCGGCGACCATCGCGGCAATCTCGGTGCCCTCTTCGGTCAATGAAACCTTGACGGCGCGGCGGTCGACGCGGGACTTCTGGTGATTGATGAAGCCCAGATCGACCAGCTTCTTCAGGTTATAGGAGACATTCGAGCCGAGGTAGAAGCCTCGCGAGCGCAGTTCGCCTGCCGACAGGACCGAGTCGCCGATGTTGAAGAGCAGGAGCGCCTGGACCGCGTTGATGTCGGTGCGGCTGTTGCGGTCGAACTCGTCCTTGATGACATCAAGCAGCCGGCGGTGCAGCCGCTCGACGAGCTGCAGTGTCTCGAGATAGAGCGACTTCAACTCGCCACCGGGCGTCGAGGTCGAAGGGACATCCGTCTTGATCTGGGTGTTCATAGTACTCTCCGCTGTTGATCTGATGGATGTTCTTTACCGACCCCATCTTGAAACCCAACCTAAGCGGCGCATCTAAAATTCGACTTAAACCGCAGGCTTAATGCGGCCTTACCGTCAGTCTATCAATTTCCTTGCTTAACGAGTTGTTCCAGCCTTTGCGACCGGTCGACGCCCTTCGGTGCCGGGCGATCCATTGGTGGTCCGGTGACGCTGAATCCGCCGGCGCTCGCGCAGATCAACGATGCGCAGCGCGATCAGCAACAAGAGCCCGGCGACGTGAAAGCCCAGCCAGGCATTGGCGTCGCCATAGAGTCCCGGAAAGCCGAGATGCATGGTCGCCTCGCCGAGCGCGATCATCACCCAGATCACCGCCCCCCAACCGGCAAGCAGCCAGAGCCCGATCCCGGCCACTGGGTAGAGCACCGCCAAAGCCGGAGCTGCGATCTTCCACCAAACCGGCATCAGGTCGAAGCGACCAAGACCCTCGGCATCAATGCCCAGGAGACGGGCCCAGTATTGGATGCCGACGACAAAGAGGACGATCGCGATGACTCGGTAAAGCCAGATCGTGAGGCGCCGCAACATGGTCACGGAAGAATCGGCCAGGGCAGCTTTGAAACTCATGACACCTTCCCGCGAAGACGCTGGCTTCTGCCGACGCCGTATTCCGCTCGTTTCTTGCGCACGCAATTGCGGCTTCTTCCCGCCCGATACGCAGCCGAGATGGCTTCAAGCTTACCGCCGGTCGAAATTGCGCGCGCTTCGACACCGCAATCACCGAGCCGGGTCGACAATCTTGAAGTCGGCGCCGCGACGACGTAACCCAGAGCGATCAGCACCCGGACGGGATCCCAACGTCTCGACCGGTGCCTTGAATTACAAGGACGCTTGTTGTCATGAGCCAAACCCACGCCTCCCTCTCGACCATCACCGAGCGTATCGACGCGGCGACCGGGGGGCTGCGGATGCGCCGCCTGCGCCAGAGCGACTGGAGCCGTCGATTGGTGCGCGAGACGGTGCTGGGCACCGGCGACCTCATCTGGCCGATCTTCGTGCGCGACGGAGACGGAGCGCCCGAGCCGGTGCCCTCGATGCCCGGAGTCGTTCGCTGGTCGGTCAACGATTGTGTCGAGGCCGCCAAGCGCGCCCGCGACCTCTCCATTCCGGTGATCGCGCTGTTTCCCTACACCGATCCGAACAAGCGCGACGAGATGGGCAGCGAGGGGCTCAATGGCGACAATCTCGTCTGCGCCGCTACGCGCGCCATCAAGGCAGCCGTGCCCGAGGTTGGCATCCTCTGCGACGTCGCTCTAGACCCCTACACTTCCCATGGCCATGACGGCGTGATGCAGGGCGAGCGCATCGTCAACGACGAAAGCGTCGAATTGCTGTGCAAGCAGGCCGTCGTCCAGGCAGAGGCCGGTTGCGACATCATCGGACCCTCCGACATGATGGACGGGCGCGTGGCCTGCATCCGCGCCGCCCTCGACGCGGCCGGCCATCGCGACACGCTGATCATGTCGTACGCGGCCAAATACGCTTCGGCCTTCTACGGGCCGTTTCGCGATGCCGTCGGCTCCGGGGGCATCCTGCGCGGCGACAAGCGCACCTACCAGATGGACTACGGCAACTCGGACGAGGCGATCCGCGAGGCCGGCCAGGACATTGCCGAGGGCGCCGACATGATCATGGTCAAGCCCGGCATGCCCTATCTCGACATCGTCTCGCGACTGGCCCGCGAGTTCGGCGTGCCGACCTTCGCCTACCAGACGTCCGGCGAATACGCGATGATCATGGCCGCAGCCCAGAACGGTTGGCTCGACGGCGACAAGGCGATGATGGAGAGCCTCGGCGCCTTCAAGCGCGCCGGTGCTGCGGGAGTCCTGAGCTACTTCTCACCGCGGGCGGCCGAAAAGCTGCGGGGCAACTGAGACGGGCGAACGCCTCTCGATCACAAACCCGGTGAATCGAAGCACAAGTCGCTGAAAGTCAGCGTTGGCAAGCGTCAATATTGCGGAGGCGCGGCTCGCTCACCATTTTGTTGCCGGGACAGGCCGAACATCGGCAGGTCGAACGATGGATGAGGATCTTGCCGTGAGCGACCAGACGACAACGGGCTATGGCCATCGGCGTTTCGACGACCGCCAGTCCGCGCGGACCAATTCGATGCCCCGCGCTACCGATCGGCTTGACGATCCCGCGCTTTACGACGGCGTGCGCACGCGGCGGATCGTGTCGTTCCTGATCGACTATAGCTTCGTGCTGCTGCTTTCTATTCCTGCCGCGATTCTGGTTTTCTTCCTGGGCATCGTCTCTCTCGGCCTTGCCTGGGGCCTCTACGGCGTGCTGCTGCCGCTGATCGCGGTCGTCTACATTGCCTTCACCATGGGTGGATCGGCCCAGGCCACACCCGGCATGGGCCTTGCCGGCATCGTGGTCGTGCGGCTCGACGGCCGAGATGTGGATCCGGCCATCGCGGTGCTGCACGGCGTCATCTTCTGGGCCGCCAACACACTGCTGACGCCCTTCGTCCTGCTTGTCGGCCTGTTCACGCCGCGCAAGCAGCTTCTGCAGGATCTGGTGCTCGGCACGGTCGTTTTGCGCCGGCGTGCCCGGTAAAGTCAGACCGTCGACGCCTTTGTGCTTCATCGAAACCGAAACGCCACCTGCCGGAAAATGCCCGTTGACCGACATCGAACGGAATGGGTTGCCAATGGACAAGCCGTCAAACCATAAGTGTCGCCGGATCAATCGATACGGCGGCCCATGGAATCTCCCCACGTCTGGCTCACCTACGGCCTGATCGTTCTCAGCGTCGTCGGCTATGCGCTCGAACGCTGGCCGATCGAGGCGATGGCTGCGGCTTCGCTCAGCGCGTTCCTGTTGCTCTTTGCAATCTTTCCCTATCGTGACGGTTCGGGCGCGCTCATCTCGAGCGGCGATCTCCTCGCCGGCTTCTCCAATCCGGCACTGATCACCGTGCTGGCGCTGCTGATCGTCGGCCAGGGCCTCTTCGCAACCGATGCGATGGCCCGGCCGACGCGGTATCTGACACGCATCGGCGGCACCGCCGGTGCGGGCGCAGTGGCCGTCGTGCTGTTGAGCGCCGCTCTCTTGTCGGCCTTTCTCAACAACACCCCCGTCGTCGTCATCTTCATCCCGATCCTGACGATGCTGGCGACTCAGCGCGGCGTCCCGCCGGCGCACGTCTTCATGCCACTGTCGTTCCTCTCGATCCTCGGAGGCATCACCACCTTGATCGGCTCCTCGACCAACCTGCTGGTCGCGGGCGTTGCGGCCCGCTCGGGCATCCATCTCGGCTTCTTCGATTTCACGGTTCCGGGACTCGCCATCGCCATCGTCGGCGGTTTCTACGTCATCAAGATCATGCCGCGTCTATTGAAGCCACGTGTGAGCGGCGACAGTCGAATCGCCGATGTCGGCGGCAAGCAGTTCCTGGGCGAGATCGACATCGTCGAGGGGCACGCCTTCGCCGGCCTTTCAGCCCGAGCCGGCTTGTTCAAGGGTATCGGCGACCTGATGCCGCGAATGATCCTGCGCGGCAGCCGGACAATCCTCCCGCCCTTCGACGACGTCACGCTGCAGGGCGGCGATCGGTTGATCGTCAGCGCCACCCGCAAGGCCTTTCTGAAAGCGCTGTCGGCCGGCAATCTCGGCATCAGGACACTCGATCCATCCGGAGAGTTCGGCAA
>JBBSUS010000283.1:0-4458 GCA_038234195.1 Hyphomicrobiales bacterium
GAGCGGCCGTTGCTGGTGATCGTCAGGAAGGAGGGGCGCGACCCCTCCAAGGCAGACATTCTGGGCTACATGGAGGGCAAGATCGCCAAATGGTGGATGCCCGACGACATCGCCTTCGTCGACGAGATTCCCCATACCGCAACCGGCAAGATCCAGAAGATGGACCTGCGCAAGCAGTTTCAGGACTACACGCTTCCGACCATCTCCGAAGCGGACAAGCTGACCGCCGCGGGCTGAGGCGGACGGCGGGACCCCACGGCTGCGCTCGTCGGCCGGCCCCAAAATGCACCGCCGCAAGCTGCGCGGAAACATCGTCAAAGCGAACGGCATGCGCTCCCAGGAGGACACTGTTCAGCACGTCTGTGGCGAGGCTTGGTGCCGGGCCGTCGCGTGGGCTATAATGGCGCAAGGTCTGGATGCTCCACCATCGGACGGCCATTTCGCCAAGGTTCTTCGATGAAACCGATCAATGCCCGCCTGCCGGTCGCCGGCCACTACATCCAGAAGCGCCTGGTGCTGGCCGGTTTCGCGCGGCGGCTGGCCGGCTTTGCCATCATCCTGATGGTCGTCTCGGTGCTGATCTATCGACTGGGCTCGATCTCGCCCCAGGCGCTGATCGGCTTGCTGCTGCTGGCCGGCGTGATAGGCTTCCTCGCTCTGCTCGTAGCGCTGTGGGGCATGGGGCGAGCCTGGTTCCAGGGCGTGGCCGGTGGCGGAACGGCGGTTGGCGCCTTCGTTCTGTCGGCCATCGCGCTTTCGCCCTTCGCTTTCGCGGGCTACCTGGCGGCCGACAATCCACCGGTCAACACCGCCGTGACCCAGCGTCTGGCTCCGGACGACGTGGCGGCTGTCATCGACGCCATCGATCCGGGGGCTGATCAGGCGACCGCTTCGGCAAGGGCTGGGTCCGCCGAGGCAGGCGCCACCGCCGAAAGCGTTCTGGCCAGCCAGCCGAGCGTCGTTCCCGGTCGCCGCTATCTCGCGGATGCGCCGCGCGTCTACAGGGCCGCCCGCGACGTGCTGGAGGACGATCTGGACTGGGATGTCGACGATGTGGTCGCGGGCGATCCGAACGCTGCGGATGCCCCGGCCGTTCCGCAGCCGGCGCCGGGCGATCTCGGTGTAAGCGGCTCGGGCGGTATTCCCATCCCGACGCCGCGGGCCCAGATCGAGACGATGCAGGGGCAAGATCCCGAGCAGATTCTGGAAAGCGACCAGTACCGGCTGACCGTGGTCGCCCGCGACGCGATCTTCGCCCTGCCCAGCGACATGGTCATCCGGATTGCCGAGGATGGCGACGAAACCTTTGTCGACGTGCAATCGACATCACGCGATACCGGGCTGGACCTGGGCCAGAACCGGCGCTTCATCGAACGCTTCCTCACCGATCTCGACACCGCGATGTCGGGTCTGGAAACCCTCGATACCGGTGGCTGAAACAGCCGACTCGACCGGTTTCAGGCCAGGGCGTATCGCGCCGCAAGAGTCGGCGGCCCATCCGCCGTGACGATCCCGCGTTCGAGCAGATCCTCCAGATGTGCCAGCACCGAAAGGCCGGCGGCGCCGTGCAGCTTGCGATCGGTGGTGCGATAGACCGTCGCGACGATGTCGGCGATCGTCTCGTCGCCGCTCGACAGCCGCTCGATGATCGCACGCTCACGCATCCGACGGTGGGCGATGAGCGCACGCACGAATGGTCTCGGCTTCGTCACGGCCCCGCCATGGCCCGGCAGATATAGCTGGTCGTCGCGCGCCAGCATCTTGTCGAGCGACGCCATGTACTCGCGCATCGCCCCGTCCGGCGGCGCGACGATGCTCGTCGACCAGGCCATCACGTGGTCGCCCGACAGGATCAGCCCGTCGTCGCCGAGCTGAAAGGCGAGGTGATTGACGCAGTGGCCGGGCGTCGCGATCGCCGTGACCTCGACGCCCCCGAGCGACAGCGTCTCGCCATCGGCGATCTGCCGATCGAGGACGAGATCGACATCGCCGGTCGCGTCGAGCCGGATGTCCTCACCGGCGAAGGCCGGTCGCGCGGCCCGGTGCGGGCCTTCGCCGATAATCGGCGCACGGGTGAGCGCGGCCAGCCGCCGCACCAGGCCGGTGTGATCGCGATGGGTGTGGGTCAGGAGGATCGCCTCGACCCTGCGGCCATCCACTCCGCCGAGGATCGCCGCCAGATGCTCGTCGAGATCGGGACCCGGGTCGACGATGAAACAGCGCTCCGCGCCGATCACATAGGCGTTGGTGCCGTAAAAGGTGAACGCACTCGGATTGCGCCCGGTGATGCGAAGAGCGTTCGGGGCGACCGACACGGCGGTCCCGTAGGCGGGATCGAACGCTGTGTCGAAGGGCGTGGCCACCCTGCTGTTTGCCATCATTTCGTGCTCCGTTCGCGGCAGTCGCCGGGGCCTGCCATCCCGTTTCCCATCAATGACCGGCGCTGTCGCGCCCATTCCAACACGAGGGGCGTCGGCGCATGTCGACAAAAGGCCATGAAGGGCCGGCGTTGCGGCTTGGAACGCGACGGATTCGTAGCCTCTTGGCCTCGGCCCGTTTGCCAACAGCGCGGCCCTTTCAGTGCATGGCGTCCAGCGCCGCGTCCCGGGCATTCGACACTGCGCGCACAAGCGAAGTCGGGTGACCACGCCGAATGGCAAGCGCCAGGTCTGTCTTGCAGCCGCTCCGGCTTGGCGGTCGGCGGCGCTTTGCTGCCAGACCATCGTTGCACCACGTGATCGCACTCGTTATAGCAGGTCCGCGGCCAGCCTCTGAGCCGAGCGCTGGGATCGCCCGGATGCCTCGGCACTGGAGCGAGCGCCGCGTGACGTGAAGGCGCAGGTCATCGACCGGGCACCTTGCCGCACGAACGGATTGGGGCGTCGCCAAGTGGTAAGGCAGCGGCTTTTGATGCCGCCATTCGCAGGTTCGAACCCTGCCGCCCCAGCCAAGTCAGCTAACCCTTTGATCTCACTGACGCCAATCCCAGCTGGGGCGCTCCTGCGCCCAAGTGGGACACAGGACTGCGACACAAACGTGGGACACGGGGTGTCGAGATGGCTATCGGAGCAGGTTTGGAACGGCGAGGCGCCGTCTGTTATTGGCGCAACCGGCTGCCCGAATCCTGGGCAAGGCGGGTCGGCACGAACCGGCCCAGATCGAATATTCGACGAGGGACCTCGCCGCGGCGCGGCTTAGAACGTCCTGATGATATCCCCTACTTCAGTCTCGTAGCGACGACGCTTGTCGTCGGCCGCGTCGCGCTCCGACGACAAGGCGGCGAGGTCGCGTTCCTGCGTTGCCATGTCGGCCAGGTACTTCGTCGCGAGTTCGCTTGTTGCCGGCACCGCCTGGAGGTTTGCCCGAATGCGCTCCTGGTCGTTGCGCACGCGCTCGGCACGTTCCTCGATTCTGGAGATGTCGCGCACGGCTTTCGACGCCTCGGACCGAGCCGCAGCAAGATCCTTCAGCTTCCTGGCTGTCTGCGGATCGGCCGCGCCGTTCGCCCATGCGGTTATGAGATCGTCGTGCGCGTCCGAGAGACCGTAGGATTGCAAGTCGGTCTTCTCGTAGACGGCCTTGACCTCCTTCATCGCTCCCGCCGGAACCTCGACCTTCAGCCTGTGGGCGGTCGGCGTCGATCCGTCGAGCGCCGTCGAGGTGAACGACCAGCCGTCACGTCTTGGATGTTCGATCACGACGGTTCGGGAGCCGTCCGCCGCACCCTTGATTGCGTAGGTGGTCTCGTCCCTCGACCTGATCTCGACCTTCGCCGTCCCGTCGACCACCGTAACGCTCGCGATCGTCTGGTCGGGTCTTTCTTCGCTGACGACATCGACCTTGCGGTCCGTCGCAAAGCTCGCCATTCGCGTCTCGCCGCCGGGAATCCCCAGCAGTTGCGCGTCGCCGACATAGCCGTCGCGCTCGTCGTAGACCGTCAGAATCCCAGGCGGCAGGCTGGTTCCGGTGTCGTTGACGATCATCAACGCCGCCACCGGATGGATGCTCTCGGCCGAAGGCTGAAAGACGGAGACGCGGTTGGCTGCGACTTCGGTGTCGACGATCGGAACAGACAACGTATTGCCAGCGGGAAGATCGACCGGCCCGGGCAGGGCGTAGGTTGCGCTGACATCGCCCTCGACGGCCGTACCGGTGCTGGAGGCCGCGGCCATGGCGATCGGCGCGGGCGCGGGCGCTTCCAGCGCCATGGCCGGAGCGCGCTCGAAGCGCGCCGAATCCGCGGACGCGCCGGCCATCGCCGTGCTGGATCGTATCACCCCTGGGTCCGGGGCCGGCACGAAGCTGGCTCCGGAGTCCACCGGGACTTCGGGACGATCGCGCCAGTAGCGCCGGTAGAGCTGTTGCCTGAGCGTGACCGGCGCTCCGGAGGACAGGGTCACGGCGACCTGCCGCCAGTCCTCTCCCGTCGCATTTTCGATCACCGCCCAGGCCTGCAGC
>JBBSUS010000284.1:0-4449 GCA_038234195.1 Hyphomicrobiales bacterium
AGGGGGTCGCCGTGACCCGGATGAAGGCCGAAATCCGACCTGCGGTCCATGACTGAGCGACTGGGGATTATATTCCGGTCGTTCGATCCCAGGCGAAAATCCCAGTCCTGGAGATTTATGCCGAGCGGCCGCCCCGGCGCAGATGTTCGTCGAGCCGCGGCATGATCTCGACGAAATTGCAGGGCTTGTGGCGATAGTCGAGCTGGGCGGCGAGAATGCCGTCCCAGCCGTCGCGGCAGGCGCCGGGCGACCCCGGCAGCGCGAAGACGAAGGTCGCCGAGATCAATCCGCCGGTCGCCCGCGACTGGATCGTCGAGACACCGATCTTTTCGTAGGAAAGGCGGTGGAAGACGGCGGAAAATCCATCCATCCGCTTTTCGAACAAGGGCTCAAGCGCCTCCGGTGTCACATCGCGGCCGGTAAAGCCGGTGCCACCCGTTGTGATCACCACGTCGATGTCCTCGCGCCGGCACCACGCCGAGACTGCCGACTGGATCGCCGGCACGTCGTCGGGGACGATCTGTCGGTCGGCACGGGCGTGGCCGGCGCTTTCCAGCCGCTCGACGAGGAGATCACCCGACCGGTCGTCGGCGAGCGTTCGGGTATCGGACACGGTCAGCACCGCGATCGACAGGGGAACGAAGGAGCGGGTTTCGGTCATGGCGAGCCTCGGTCGGCGAAGGAAGGCGGGTCGGTCGGCGGCCGGTGAGCTGTATTCGACGCTCGCTGTGCCGATCGCCGCGGCATCAGTCGTCATCTGGGCCAGCGGGCGAAATCCACCAGTCCGGCCGGTCTTTTGCCAGTTGCCGCCGCGCGGACATCGCCTCTGCGGCACTGGCGAACAGTCCGAACACCGTCGCGCCCGAGCCGGACATGCGGGCGAACAACGCACCCCTCGACCGCAAGGCCTCGCCGATCGCGTCGATCTCCGGCACGAGCCCGATCGCCGGCGCCTCGAGATCGTTGCGGGTCTGCGCAAGCCAAGCCACAAGTGCCTCGATGTCCGCGAAACCGGTGGCTGGCAGATCGGGCAAGTGCCCGTTGTCGCGGCGTGTCAACGCCTTGAAGACGGTGGGCGTGGCAACGGGAACTCGAGGATTGACCAGCAGCAGCGGCAAGGCAGGCATGGCCGGAAGGGGCACGACTGTCTCGCCGATGCCGCGCACGCGCGCCGGGCGGCCGTCGCAACACATCGGCACGTCCGCTCCGAGTTCGATCGCAGCCGCCATCAGGTCGACCAGCGCCGCAGGTGCCGCCCCTGCGATCCAGCGCAGCAGCGCCGCCGCGTCCGCCGATCCCCCGCCGATGCCGGAGGCGACCGGCAACCGCTTGTCGAGCGTCACCGCGATGGGAGGCAAGCCGACGCCACGGCCCGACAGGATTGACCGCGACAGCGCGAGCGCCTTGATGAGAATGTTGTCGCCGTCATTCGTCAGGCTGGCGGAGAACGGCCCGGTGACCGCGATGGAATCACCATCCGTCGGACCGGCCGCCACGTCGATCAGATCGACCGCTTCTGGCGCGAAGACGACGAGGCTGTCGAGGAGGTGATAGCCGTCGGCACGCTGGCCGACGACATGCAGTGCGAGGTTGATCTTGGCCGGCGCGATCAGGCGCGTCGGCGGCAGGTCGAGGCTCTGCAAGGAGCGGTCCACGCGTCCGGCCGGACGTCAGTCCGCCTTGCTGCCCGATGCGGGCGCTGCGTCCATCGATGGCGCCGCCTTCGAATCGTCGTTGACCGGAGCGGGTGGCTTGCCTGGGCCCGAGGAGGCGTCTGCCGTGCTCTGCCTTTCGTCGGTCCCCTTCTTGGAGGCATCGGCCTTCTGCGGCGCGTCCGATTCGGTGGAGGGCTGCAAACCGTTTTCGAGTTTGGCGTTGACCGTCTTGACGAGCTCCGCCTCGGGCTTCGGATCGCCGATCAGCGACCGCTGCCACTGGAATCTCGCCTCCCGCTTGCGCCCGACATGCCAGTAGGCGTCGCCCAGGTGATCGTTGATGGTCGGGTCCATCGGCGTGATCAGCACGGCCCGCTCCAACTGCTCGACTGCCTGATCGTACTGGCCGAGACGGTAATAGGCCCAGCCGAGCGAATCGATGATGTAGCCGTCGTTCGGCCGAAGCTCGACGGCCGACTTGATCATCTGAAGCCCCTCTTTCAGGTTCTCGTTCCGGTCGACCCAGGAATAGCCGAGATAGTTGAGGACCTGAGGCTGATTCGGCGAGAGTTCGAGGGCCTTCTTGAAGTCCGGCTCCGCCTTGTCCCACTGCTTGGTTCGCTCGAACGCGATGCCGCGCTGGTAGTAGAGGTTCCAGTCGGCAGGACCGGCCGGCTTCGACAGAGAGATGGCCGTGTTCAGCTGCTGCGCCGCCTTGCCGAAATCCTTGTCGGCGGCCAGAACGTCGGCGAAGGCCGTGTAGGCCTGGACGTCCTTGGGATATTGCTTGATCGCGCCTTCGAGGTGCGTCTTGGCTTCGTCCTTCTTCTCCGAGTACCAGAGGTCGAGGCCGATCTGCAGGTCGGCGGTGCGCCGATAGGCCGAGTTCTCGGGGATCTGGCGATAGTAGTCGATCGCCTGGTCAAGCCGCTGGGCTCGTTCCGAAATTCCGGCCATCGCGGTCAGAAGTGCCGGGCTGCGCGGCGCGAGGCTCCGGGCGAGCTGGAAGTAGAGGAGCGCCACCTGTTGGCCGTCGCCGCGGTTGATCGCCTGTCCGAGCACGTAGAGCGCCTCGGCTGCGCCTTCCTGGACGTTGGAGACGGCCGGCTCGATGGTTTCGCCCTTTTCGATGCGCTGCTTCAGCGACTGCAGCGGATCGTAGGTGGCGGCAAACTTCAACCCGGCGTCGAGCGCCTTGAGTGCCGCGTCCTTGTGGCCGTCGCGCATTTCCAGCCGCGCCAGGGCCTCGGCGCTGGCGAGATAGGCATCGGGCGAGGTGCGGGCGGAGGCCTCGTCGGCGATCACCGTGCCGAACGCCGCGCGCGCCACGTCCGTACGCCCGGCAACGGTGGCCATCAGGCCCTTCTGGTAGCCGTTGAAGATGCCATACCACGGTGCAGCGTTCATCATGTCGACCCGGTGCAACGCTTCGTCCACATCGCCGGCGCCGATTTCGGCCCAGGCGGACAGTTCGCCCAGCAGCAGCGCGTCCAGATCGCTGGGATCGACGATGTCGAACTGTGCGGTCGCGGCGCTGAAATCGCCCTTCTTCATGGCGTCGACACCGAGTGCGATGCGGGCGACTTTGCCGGCGTCCGGATCGTCGCGCAGCTTCGCCGCAAGATCGATGCCGTCCTTGATCTGTCCTTCGGCGAGGAACGCGAACATCGCGTCCTGCTGCAACAGATCCGAGGTGGGGTCGATCACCAGCGCCTGGCGATAGAAATCCGTCGCCTTTTTCAGATCCCCATCGAGTTGCGCCGACTTGGCCGCGAGATAGGCGCCGGAAAGCGATTGCGCCCGAACGAACCCGTCGCTCGATGTCGCCGCGATGGCCGCCGGCGCTGCCGTGGCGGCGATGAAGACGCCGGTGGTCAGGATTTTCAAAAGACGCGATGTCTGCACGTTTTGTCCTCTTCCCAGACCCTTGGCCCACGGCGTGTCTGCCGAAGAGCCTGTGGCCGAATGCGTTGCGGTGCCCGCTCAGACCTCGCTCGAAGGCCGGGACGCCATAGCGCGTTGCTCTCATCGTTCCGTGTCGTTCGGCGCGGATTGCCGGCGCGACTGTCCTGCATCTCACCGCCTGCCGCAAGCGATCCCCATTTGAGGATGTGCCCTGGACGCTGCGGGTCGCGCAATTCGACGCGATCTTACCCTAGACAGTGTCGGGATTGCGGCCTGTCCTCGAAGCCTGAAGTCTTGGGGCGCACACGCTCAATTGACCCGGTCGATGCAAAAATCGACCACGCCCAGCATGGCGTCACGTGCCTCGCTCTGGGGCAGCGTGGCAGCGGCATCATAGGCGATGCCGCCGAAGGCCCGCGCCCGGTCGATGGTGCGCTCCAGCGCGCCATGGCGCCGCAGCAGCGTTCCGGCCCGGGCCAGCGCCTCATCGTCGTTGCGCCCGGACTCCATCGCCTCGCGCCAGAAGCGCTTTTCGTCTTCCGAGCCGGCTTCATAGGCATAGATCACCGGAAGGGTGATCTTGCCCTCGCGAAAATCGTCGCCGGTGTTCTTGCCCAGCGTCGCGGCCGAGCCGCCATAGTCGAGGGCGTCGTCGACAAGCTGGAACGCGAGCCCGAGATTGCGGCCATAACGATGCATTGCGGCGCGGGCCTCGTCGCCGGCTCCGGCAATCACCGGCCCGACCTCGGCGGCGGCGGAAAACAAAGCCGCCGTCTTGGCGTCGACGACGGCCATGTAGTCGGCCTCGTTGGTGGTCATGCGCTTGGCCGCCGACAACTGCCACACCTCGCCCTCGGCGATGACAGAGGAAGCGGAGGAGAGGATGTCG
>JBBSUS010000285.1:0-4447 GCA_038234195.1 Hyphomicrobiales bacterium
CACCGAACAGCCGAGCCCTTTCGGAGAGTGGCTTAACAGACGGAAACCTTACCAGCTTTTACGGCGAAGACGAGGCGGCTGACGCAGCTGTGACAGGAGCGGCATCGTCGCGGGGAAGGCAGGAACGTCACGCCGTGGCAGCGCGTCGCATGCCGCGTACACCGTCTTTCCGCAAAAGAACCCGCTCAGTCCAAGCTACCGAGCCAGGGTGGCAGCCGGTCGAGGCCGATGAGTTCATCGAGGGTCTGGCGCGGTCGAACCACGTGGAACGCGTCGCCGCGGACCATGACCTCGGCGATCAGCGGACGTGTGTTGTAGGTTCCGGCCTGCACCGCACCGTAGGCACCCGCCGACGAAACGTAGAGAAGATCGCCGGCCTTCACCCTTGGCATGTCCCGGTCCTTGGCGAGATAGTCGCCGCTCTCGCAGACCGGGCCGACCACGTCGGCGACGATGGTCTGGCCATCGTTCGCTTCATTGACCGGCCGGATGTCGTGCCAGGCTTCGTAGAGGGTCGGGCGAATGAGGTCGTTCATCGCCGCATCGACAATGTAGAACGTCTTGCCCTCCGTCTCCTTCACATAGAGCACCCGGGTGACGAGAATGCCGGCATTGGCCGAAAGCAGCCGGCCCGGCTCGAAGACGACGCGGCAGCCGAGGTCGCGCACATGCTTCTTGACGATCTCGGCATAGGCCGGCGGACCGGGCGGTGGCGTGTTGTCGCGGCGATAGGGCACACCCAGCCCGCCCCCGAGATCGATGTGCGAGATGGTGTGGCCGGCTTCGCGCAGCCGGCCGACCAGCCCCGCCAACCGTCCGAAGGCCTGGTCGAACGGTTCGAGATCGACGATCTGGCTGCCGATATGCATGTCGATGCCGGAGACCGCGATGCCCGGCAATGCGCGCGCGCGCTCGTACACGGCCTCGGCGCGATCGAAGGCGATGCCGAACTTGTCGGCCTTCTTGCCGGTGGAGATTTTTGCATGAGTGCGAGCGTCAACGTCCGGATTGATGCGGAAGGAGACGTGGGCAGTGATTCCAGCAGTTTCGGCCCGTGCCGAGATGGCTTCGAGTTCGGGCTCGGATTCGATGTTGAAGCAGAAGATGCCGGAGGCGAGCGCCAGATCGATTTCAGCGATGGTCTTGCCAACGCCGGAGAACATGATCTTCTCGGCAGGAATGCCGGCTCGCAACGCTCGCAGCAATTCGCCGCCCGACACGACGTCGGCGCCAGCGCCCAGATCGCCGAGCGTCTTCAGCACCGCCTGGTTGGAATTCGCCTTCATCGCGTAGCAGACCAGCGCATCGATGTCGGCGAAAGCGTCGGCGAAGACATTGTAATGGCGTGTCAGCGTCGCCGTCGAATAGCAGTAGAACGGCGTGCCGACATCCGCGGCGATCGTCTGCACGGAAACGCCCTCGGCCTGCAGGATGCCGCCGTGATGTTCGAAATGGTTCATCTTTGGAAAACGGGCTCGGTGAGGATCGATCGGGAACAGACTGGGAAGAAGCCCGCGACTCGAAATCTTTGCTAATTCAGCAACGGATCGAGAATGAAAGGCCGTTTCGGCGCATCGGTGTTCCGGGTGACCGCGGCGGCGCTGACGACGTTGTCGCTCTGGATCGAGGAGATGCGATCGATCCGAACCGCCGTACCCTTGCTCCCGCCGAACAGCGTCGTATCACCGCTTCGCTGTTCCGTGGCGATGACGTTCGGCGTCTTGCCGGTCTGCGGTGCGACCGGCAAGTTCTTGACGCCGCAGGCCGAGACGGCGGACATCATTACGGCGAAACCTGCCAGCCGGCCCGCCAGCTTCATCGTCCGGCGCAATCGCTCCGTCATCATCGTCAACCTCGGCTCTGCCCGTTCGCGTCCTGGCGTCATAGCCGGTCGGCGCAAAGAAATCACTAGCACACCGGGCATTTCTAGCGGTCAGCCAAACCCAGGGCTTGCCGCAGGAGCGAAATGCCCGAACCTCGGCTCAGCGACCACCGACCCGTTCGCGCCAATAGGCGATCTGCTTGCGCACATTGCCCGGCGCCGTGCCGCCGAAGCTGACGCGGCTGGCCACCGAGGCATCGACACCGAGCACCGAATAGACGCTCGCGGTAATCGCCGGATTGAGCGCCTGAAGTTGCTCCAGTGGCAGATCTTCCAGACCGCAGCCGGCCGCCTCCGCCATCGCCACCGCCCGGCCGGTGACGTGATGGGCCTCGCGGAACGGCAGGCCCGCCTCGCGCACCAACCAGTCGGCGAGATCCGTTGCTGTAGAGAAGCCGTGACCGGCGGCCTTGCGCATCGAGGCGACCTGCACCTGCATGTCGCGCACCATCCCGGTCGCGGCGGCAAGGGCCAGACTGAGCGAATCGATCGCGTCGAAGACCTGTTCCTTGTCCTCCTGCATGTCCTTGGAATAGCTCAGCGGCAGTCCCTTCATCACCGTCAGCAGCGAGATCAGGGCGCCGTTGATCCGCCCCGGCTTGGCGCGCACCAGTTCGGCCGCGTCCGGGTTCCTCTTCTGCGGCATGATCGAAGAGCCGGTCGAGAAGGCATCGGACAGCCGTACGAAATTGAACTGCGGCGTCGACCAGATGACGATCTCTTCGGCGAGGCGCGACAGATGCGTGCCGCAGATCGCAGCGACCGACAGGAATTCCAGCGCGAAATCGCGGTCGGAGACCGAATCCAGCGAATTGCGGGTCGGCTCGCGAAAGCCCAGTGCCGCTGCCGTCATGTGACGGTCGATCGGAAAACCGGTGCCGGCCAGCGCCGCCGCGCCGAGCGGGCACTCGTCGATCCGCACCAGCGCGTCGCGGCAGCGCGACAAGTCGCGCGACGCCATCTCCACATAGGCGAGGCAGTGATGGCCGAAGGTCACCGGCTGGGCGACCTGGAGATGGGTAAATCCGGGCATCACCGTGTCGGCGTGCTGCTCCGCCTTGGTCAGCAGTGCGTCGATGAAGCCTTCGAGCGCCTGGGCCAGCGCGCCGAACGCCGCCTTCACATGCAGGCGAAAATCAAGCGCCACCTGATCGTTGCGCGAGCGGGCCGTGTGCAGGCGCCCGGCAGCAGCGCCGATCAGTTCGGCGAGCCTCGCCTCGATGTTCATGTGAATGTCCTCGCGCTCTCGCGAGAAGTTGAAGTCACCCTTTTCGATCTCCGCCCGAATGGCGTCGAGACCGTGCGTTATGGTGTCCGCATCCTCCATGGACACGATGCCCGTCGCAGCGAGCATCGCCACATGGGCTTTCGAACCGGCGATATCTTCGCCATAGAGGCGTTTGTCGAAATCGATCGACGCGTTGATCTCTTCCATGATGGCGTCGGGACCCGACGCGAAGCGGCCGCCCCACATCTGGTTGCTCTCCGACGATGAAGAAGCGGCGGGAGGCGAGTTGGCCTGCGAGGGGGCGGTCTTGCGACCGTCGCTGGGGTTCTGGCTCATGGCGATCCAAGAAAGGCTTTGACGAAATGTCCGACGAACGCCGAGACGAGACGACGAACGCCGAGACGGGCAAACGAACCGCAAGTGGCCTGCGCCGAGGTGTTCTCGGCGGAACGGCGCTGGCCCTCGTGCTCGTGGTGGGCGGTGCCGTCCTATACGTGAACCGGTCCGGTGCTGGCAATTCGAGCGCCGGCGGCTGCGTCGCCGATGAGGGCATGGCGGCAGCTCTGGAAAAAGCCGCACAAGGCGAGGTCGCAGCCGTCTCGCCGCTGGAGACCCCCTTCGACGTCTCCTCGATCTCCTTCAAGGACGGCGACGGCAAAGCTGCTTCGCTGAAGGATTTCGCCGGCAAGGCGATGCTGGTCAATCTCTGGGCGACATGGTGCGTGCCGTGCCGCACGGAGATGCCAGCGCTCGACGCGCTGGAGGCGAAGGCCGCAGACGAAGACTTCGCCGTCGTGCCGATCAATGTCGACCTGGGCACCGCGGACAAGCCGAAAGCCTTCTTCGCCACCGAGAAGCTCACCGCACTGCCCTTCTACCAGGATGGTACGATGGGCGTTTTCAACGACCTCAAGTCCAAGGGCCTGGCCTTCGGCCTGCCGGTCTCGCTTCTCGTCGGCCCTGATGGCTGCGCGAGAGCCGCGATCAACGGTCCTGCAGAATGGGCGAGCCCCGATGCGATCCGCCTGATCGATGCCTTGAAACAGTCGACGGCAGCGAAATCGGCGGCGGGGTGAGCGCCTGAACTCTTGCCAAATGCCCCCTGCCTGTCATCGTGAGGTTCAAGATCGAGATGCTGACGGGGAGGACGGCAGTTGCATCAGAGGACGAAAAGCACGCCAGGCTCATCGGCGGCCGGCGCACCGAGAGAAGCGGCCGCACTCGCTGAACGGCTCAGGCCGAAGGAAGGCATGTCGCAGGTTGCCGGCGAAATCGACCGACCGTTGATCGAACTGACGATCCCTCGACTGCTGAGCGACACCGTGGCCACTCATGGC
>JBBSUS010000286.1:0-4446 GCA_038234195.1 Hyphomicrobiales bacterium
CACTTCCGACATTGCCGGCGTGCGCAAGCTTCTGGATGCCCGCGACCATCCGGCGATGATCTTCGTCGATGGCGTGTCGTCGATCGCCTCGATCGACTTCCGGCAGGACGAATGGGGCGTCGACCTGGCCGTCGCCGGTTCGCAGAAGGGTTTCATGTTGCCCGCGGGCCTGTCTTTCCTGTCCGTCTCGGAAAAGGCGCTGGCGGCCAACAAGGACAACAGGCCGAAGATGGAGCGGTCGTATTTCTCCTTCGCCGACATGATCACCAACAATGACAACGGCTTCTTCCCCTATACGCCGCCGACGCAGTTCTTCCACGGCTTGCGGGCATCGCTCGACATGCTGTTCGAGGAAGGGCTGGAGAACGTCTTCGCGCGCCATCACCGCCTCGCCGAAGGCGTGCGCCGCGGCGTTGCGGGTCTTGGTCTGAAATTGCAGGCGGCGGCGCCCAAATGGCAGTCGGACACGGTTTCGACGATCCAGGTGCCCGAGGGTGTCGACGCCAACCAAGTGATGAAAATCGCCTATCGCGACTACAACACCTCCCTCGGCGGTGGCCTTGCGCAGCTTTCCGGCAAGGTGTTCCGGATCGGGCACCTGGGCGACCTCAATGTCGGGATGTGCCTGACCGCCTTGTCGGTGGCGGAGATGGCGCTGGCCGATGCTGGCGCGAAAATCCAGCTCGGTGCAGGCGTTGCGGCGGCCCAAGCGTATTATCGCGACAGCAAACCCGGCGCCGATGCGCTGCGCGAGGCTGCCGAGTAGGGAACGCATTCGTTTTCTGTCACGGGGGCGGCGTGGACTGAGGTCTGCGCCGCCTTTTTCATGTCGTCCACCTTGCCTTCGTGGCCGGACAGATCGAGCCCGAACGAAAAACGGCCGGGATATGAATCCCGGCCGGAAGGCCCACGCCAACAGTGGAACCTGTGATCAGGCCGCCTTGCGGCTCTTCTCGAATCGCTTGCGCTCGTTCGAGTCGAGATAGAGCTTGCGCAAACGGATGGTCTTCGGGGTGACCTCGACCAGTTCGTCGTCCTGAATCCAGGAAAGCGCCCGGTCCAGCGTCATGCGGATCGGCGTTGTGAGCTTGATCGCCTCGTCCTTGCCCGAGGCGCGCATGTTGGTCAGCTTCGTGCCCTTCAGGACATTCACTTCCAGGTCGTTCTCGCGGGTGTGGATGCCGATGATCATGCCGGCATAGACCTTGACGCCAGCGTCGATAACCATCGGGCCACGGTCTTCAAGGTGGAACATGGCGAAGGCTACGCTTTCACCGGTGTCGTTGGAGATCAGGACGCCGGTGTTGCGGCCGGCGAGGGTGCCCTTGAACGGCTGATAGGAGTGGAACAGCCGGTTCATGATCGCGGTGCCGCGCGTGTCGGTCAAAAGCTCGGACTGGTAACCGATGAGGCCACGGGTCGGGGCATGGAAGACCAGCCGCTGGCGATCGCCGCCTGAGGGGCGCAGTTCGACCATCTCGGCCTTGCGCTCGGACATCTTCTGGACGACGACGCCGGCATGCTCTTCGTCGACGTCGATCACGACCTCTTCGATCGGCTCGAGCATGTCGCCGTTCTCGTCCTGCTTCATGACGACGCGCGGGCGCGAAATGCCGATCTCGAAGCCTTCGCGGCGCATCGTCTCAATGAGGACGGCCAGCTGCAACTCGCCGCGGCCGGAGACGTAGAAGCTATCCTTGTCAGCAGCTTCCTCGATCTTCAGCGCGACGTTGCCCTCGGCCTCCTTCATCAGGCGGTCGCGGATGACGCGGCTGGTAACCTTGTCGCCCTCGGTGCCGGCGAGCGGCGAATCGTTGACGATGAAGGACATGGTCACCGTCGGCGGATCGATCGGCTGGGCGTGCAGCGGTTCGGTCACGGCCGGATCGCAGAAGGTGTCGGCGACAGTGCCCTTCTGCAGGCCCGCAATCGCGACGATGTCGCCAGCTTCGGCGAGATCCAGCGGCACGCGGTCGAGCCCGCGGAAGGCGAGGATTTTCGAGATTCGCCCCGATTCCAGTTGCTTGCCCGATGCGTCGAGAACCTTGACGGCCTGGTTCGGCCTGATCGAGCCCGCCTGGATGCGGCCGGTGATGAGGCGGCCGAGGAACGGGTTGGCCTCGAGGATGGTGCCGATCATCTTGAAGGGCTCGTCCTTGCCGGCGGTATCGGGCTCCGGCACGTGCTTGAGGATCAGGTCGAAGAGCGGCTCAAGGCCCTTGTCCTGCGGGCCCTCCGGCTCTTCGGCCATCCAGCCGCCGCGGCCCGAACCGTAGAGCACCGGGAAGTCGAGCTGCTCCTCGGTTGCGTCGAGGGTGACGAACAGGTCGAAGATCTCGTTCAGAACTTCCTGGTGGCGCTCGTCATGGCGGTCGATCTTGTTGATCGCCACGATCGGCTTCAAACCCACTTTCAGCGCCTTGCCGAGGACGAACTTGGTCTGTGGCATCGGGCCTTCCGACGCATCGACGAGGATCACGGCGCCATCGACCATGTTCAGGATACGCTCGACCTCTCCACCGAAATCGGCATGACCCGGCGTATCGACGATGTTGATGCGGGTGTCCTTCCACTCCACCGACGTCGCCTTGGCCAGGATCGTGATGCCACGCTCCTTTTCGAGGTCGTTGCTGTCCATGGCGCGCTCTTCGGTCCGCTGGTTTTCGCGGAACGAGCCCGACTGGGCGAGCAGCTTGTCGACGAGAGTGGTCTTGCCATGGTCGACATGCGCGATGATCGCGATGTTGCGAAGCTTCATAAAGGTCACCGGAAACGAGTTAAGGCCGGACGGATTGATGATCCCGCCGGCGCTGTTCTGAAGTGCTCTTACAGCAAATGTTGCAGATGCGAAAGATGGTCGTGGCGACGGCGATACACAAGGCGCTTCTCTGCTGGACGGCAGCTGCCAGCATGTTCTGCGTCGTAATATCCCAGGAACGCCGGTGTCACATACTTTTCATGGCAGCAGATTCTCGGCTTCGAGAACGGCAAGCCGCGTCTGCTTGACGTAAGGCGAACGTAGGAAGAACATCCGGATGTCAGACTGATTCGTTCGCAAAGGAGAACGATATGGCCAAGAACACTGGTGAGAGTTTTCGCCGGGGTGCCGTGACCGGACGCACGCAGTTCCAGCATGAAAATGGCGACTGGCAAAAGCGCGACGAGCGCAACGGCCAGTTCATGGAGCGCAAGGATTCCTCGGGCCCGTTCAAGGGCGTGGCCAAGCAACCGGACGGCCGCGACACGCCCGACGCCTGAGGGCGCCGAGCGAATCGTCGTCCGAAGATCGCTATAAGAAGACGCGCTCGGGCTGGCGATGTCTGTCTGCACAAGACGCTGCCGACGGCCGACCGTGGCTGCGTCCTGAGGGGCTTCTCAGCAATAATCCTCCGGCCCGGCCGCCTGCCGCTCGGAGTAACGCGCGCCATGGGCAAAGCCCACCGGCAGGATTTTCTCGATGGCCGCGACATCTTCTGTGGTCAGCGTGATCGCCGAGGCTGCCGCGCAGTCGGCGAGGTGCTCCGGCGAGCGGGTGCCGGGAATCGGGAGGATGTGGTCGCCGCGCAGCATGGTCCAGGCGATGGCGAGGGAGGCCGTCGTCCACCCGCGCTCGCGGGCAAAGACGCGAAACTCGGCGACGCGCGCCTCGTTGGCCGAGAAATTGGGCTCCATGAATCGCGGATTGGCCTTGCGGAAGTCGGTGTCGGCAAAGGTCGAGGGGACCACCGGCATTTCGCCGAAGATGCCGCGACCGACCGGCGAGAAGGGCACGAAGGCCGTGCCCAGCCGTTTGCAGGCCTCGATCATGCCCAGTTCCGGCAGACGGGTCCAAAGCGAGTATTCGCTCTGGACGGCGCGGATGGGATGGACGGCGCTGGCGCGTTCGAGCGAACCGGGCGAAATCTCCGAATAGCCGATGCCGCCGATCTTGCCCTCCTCGATGAATTTCACGAGGGTCTCGGTGACGCCCTCGATCGGGATCGTCTGGTCGCGGCGGTGGATGTAGTAGAGTTCGACATGGTCGACGCCGAGGCGCCTGAGCGAGCTTTCGAGGCATTCGCGCAAATAGGCTTCGGAATTGTCGAAGCTGCGGGTCGGCGCGGTGCGGATGCCGCCCTTGGTGGCGAGGGTGAAGCGGCCCGGATGGTCCTTCAGGAAGTCGCCGATCACCTCTTCCGACACGCCGTTGCCATAGATCAGCGCGGTGTCGAGATGGGTGACGCCGAGATCGAGGGCGGAGCTGAGGGTGCGGTGGCTTTCGGCCTGATCGGTGCCGCCATACATGCCGGCAAAGCTCATGCATCCGAGACCGATGGCCCCGACGAGTGGGCCGTCCTGGCCTAGCCTGCGCTGCTGCATCGTGATCGCTCCTGCCTGATTGTTTCGGCCGCCTTAGCAAGCCGTGCTCCGCTGCGATAGCCGCAGCGGACCTTCCAGCGACGATCG
>JBBSUS010000287.1:0-4442 GCA_038234195.1 Hyphomicrobiales bacterium
TAGCGGACCTCGTCATAATTCTCCGCGTCCGCGCCGGTCGCCTTCTTGATGGCGCGATCGATATTGTCTTTCGGCATCGACTGGGCCTTGGCATTGTTGATCGCCAGGCGCAGCCGCGCGTTCATCGAAGGGTCGGGCAGCCCCGCCTTGGCCGCAACAACGATCTCGCGCGCCAGCTTGGAAAACATCTTGGAGCGGACCGCGTCCTGCCGGCCCTTGCGGTGCATGATATTCTTGAACTGTGAATGGCCGGCCATGGGAAACCTGTCTGTCGGGTGGGCAGTCGCGTCTTCCGTTCTATAAAAAATTGTCACGCATCCGTCCAGAACGAGGCCATCGATGTCGTCGCCAATCCGAACCGTGACTCTCCCGCCTCTGCCGCTCACCGGTGGCTGTGCTTGTGGCGCCGTCCGCTACGCAATAGACGCCGTGCCACGGGCCTTTTATCTCTGCCATTGTACCGAATGCCAAAGACAGTCGTCGAGCGCTTACGGCGAAAGCCTCAGATGCGATCCGGCCAGCCTGACGGTCACGGGCGAGACGAAGACCGTGCGGCGCTCGTCCGAAAGCGGCGCCGTGCGGCTCGGCGATTTCTGCCCGTATTGCGGCGTCCGGCTGTTCCACCGCAGCGAGGGCGACCCGGACCGGCTCAACGTCAAGGCCGGCACTCTCGACGACACAAGCTGGCTGATCCCGGCCGGTCACATCTGGACCGGCTCCAAGCAGCCTTTCGTGGTGATCGCCGAGGGCGAACTGGCGTATGCGAAGCAGCCGGAAGACAGGTCGGCCGCGATATTCACCCGCTGGCGGGCCATGGTGAGCGCTGGAGCGCGCTGAACGACACGTTGAAGCCCCTGGAATAGACCGGCCATCGCGCGTCCGGCGGCGCCTCTCCAGCAATGACGTGTAAATGATTTTGCTTCCCGCCATCCTCGGCTAGCGTTCGATATCCCGTCGCCCGATCGTCGGGCAGAAAAGCGCAGACGGGCAGCAAAGGATGATGAGAGGCATGGCGATGTCTGACCTCGGCGGGAAGCGGACTTCCTGCAGCCCAAGGCGCTTTCGCGCGCGTCGAACGATGCAAATCTCGAGCGTCTTTCTCGCAGCGACGGTCGCGAGCTCATCACATTCACTGGCGGTTCCCGCAACGACAACCGTCGGATCGGCGCTCTCCCTGGTTGCCGATTCCGCAGAGGCCACGCCTGGCAAAAAGCTCCATGACGGATTGTTCGCAGCCCTCAAGGCTGCGCGCAACGAGGCCGAAGGGCGGCAAATCGAGAATGAGATCTGGCATTTCTGGCTGGCCGAGGCGCCCGATTCCGAAACACGGACGTTGATCGACGGCGCCATGAAGAAGCGTGGCGTCTACGACACCGAAGGCGCCGAAACCCTTCTCGACAAGGCCGTCGCCAGGAGCCCCGATTATGCCGAGGCCTACAATCAGCGCGCCTTCGTCCGCTTTCTGCGCGACGATATGGACGGCGCGCTCGACGATGCCGACAGGGCGCTGGCGCTCGAGCCAAAGCATTTCGGCGCCATGGCCGGCCGGGCGTTGATCCTCATGCGCCAAGGCCGCTTTCGCCTTGCCCAGGACCAACTGCGCCAGGCCGTAGCAATCCATCCGTTCCTGAAGGAGCGCTCGATGATCGTACCATCTGAGCCCGGTCAGGCTCCTCAGCCTGCACCAACACCTTCCAAAGGCATTGATCTTTAGAAAGGCGCGCGTGCGACGCAGGCGGTCTGAACGCACCGCGGGCCATAGACCATCCTCGACCTACCAGAAATCTGGTACCGCCTCGGCCAATCGCGCGCCGAGTCGAACCGGCGCGATCTTTTCACAAAGGCCGGTACGGTCGGAAATCTCCAGCGCCAGACCGGCAATCGTCGCGGGTCCGTTCGCCGCCTCGAACCGTCCACGTGGCACCTTGGAGACGAAGCGGTTGATCGGTTCGTCCTTCTCGATGCCGAGCGAAGAGTCGTAATCACCGCACATGCCGGCATCGGACTGGTAGCCCGTTCCGCCGCCAAGGATCTGGTGATCGGCGGTCGGCACGTGGGTGTGCGTGCCCACGACAAGGCTGGCGCGACCGTCGAGATAATGGGCAAAGCACTGCTTCTCGCTGGTCGCCTCGGCATGGAAGTCGACAATCACGGCATCGGCCTGCTCGCCGAGCGGACAGGCCGAAAGGATGTCGTCGGCGCAGGCGAACGGATCGCCGAGATCGGGCGACATGAACACCCGGCCCATGATGTTGGTGACCAGCACGCGCGCGCCGTTCTTCGCCTCGAACAGGCCCGAACCGTTGCCGGGTGTCCCTTTCGGATAGTTTGCCGGACGGATGAAGCGCTCCTGCCGCGGTGCGAAGGCCAGAGCCTCGCGCTGGTCCCAAACATGGTTGCCCGTGGTGACAACGTCCGCCCCGGCTGCCAGCGTTTCCTCGAAGATCGCTTCGGTGATGCCGAAACCACCGGCCGAATTCTCGCCATTGACCACGACGAAATCGAGCTTCCAATCCGAGATCAGTCCCGGCAGGCGATCGAATACGGCAACGCGTCCGGTTCGTCCGACCATGTCGCCGAGAAACAGAAAGCGCATCAGGCTGCGGTGCCTTTTGCCTGGGTCGTGTAGGCGTCCTTCGCCGACTTCAGCTTGGCGAGCGCCGCCTTCACCGCCGGCCGATGTCCGACCCGGTCAACCCAGGCCGCAAGCGCCGGAAAATCGCTTCGCGCGTCCAGGTCTCTCAAGCCCGAAACGGCCCAGGAATAATTGATGACGTCGGCGATCGAATAGTCGCACGCGAGATAGTCGACCGCGCTCAGTCGCCCATCCAGCACACCGAGCAGCCGGCGCGACTCCTGCTCGAAGCGGCGGATGGCGAAATCGCTCTTTTCTTCGGCATTCTTGAAATAATGGATCTGCCCGATCATCGGGCCGGTGCCGCCTGTCTGGAAGAAGGTCCAGCCTAACGTCTCGGCGCGTATCTTCGGATCGGTGGACAGCAGCTTTCCCGATTTTTCTGCGAGATAAACGAGGATTGCACCGGATTCGAAGACGCGGATGTCGCCTTTGGTGTCCACGATCGCCGGAATGCGGCCGTTCGGAATCTTCGCGAGAAAATCGGGGTTCTTCTGGTCGCCGGTCGAGATGTCGAGAAGTTTCAGATCGTAGGGCATGCCGATCTCTTCAAGCATGATGATCGGCTTCTCGCCGTTCGGTGTCGTCCAGGTGTAGAGCTCGATCATCATTTCACCGCGATTTTCAATGCAAACAGGCGAGTGGAGCGTTGCGCTCCGTGCGTTCCCGCAAAGCTAGTGCGCCCCGGCAATGTGAACAGCCGGCGGCCTGAATCAACGCCAGATGCGGCGACCGGTCCACACCAGCCTGAAAACGTAAGGACATTGCGACCGACGGAGCGGACCGCGAGATCGGACGAATGAGGAGCCAAGAAACCATGCAGGATTTCATTTCGGCGCGGCCGAATGGTCTGGCGCGCCCCGTGATGCGACTGGCATTGATCACCGGCCTGATGCTGTTCTCGGCTTGCGTTGCCGAAACCCATTCGGTCGACATTTCATCGAGCCACGACATCAGCGTCGATCGCAGCGGGCTCATCGCCTCGGTCAACGCCTTCCGCAGCGAAAACAGCCTCGGTAAGGTGCGTTTCGATGCCGTTCTCGACGAAGCCGCCGACCGCCAGGCACGGGCGATGGCGGCGCGCGGCAAGATGAGCCACAATTTGGACGGCGCGCTGCCCAGCCGCGTTGCGGTCTATGGCTACCAATGGGCCGCCGTGGCCGAAAATCTCGGCTGGAACTATCGCTCGACGCCAGCGGTGATGACCGGCTGGAAAAACTCGCCGGGCCACCGTCGCAATCTCCTCAACCCGAATGTCACCGAAATCGGCTTTGCCGCGGCCGTCGGACGTAATGGCGAGCCCTATTGGGCGTTGATACTCGGCCGCGAGCGCAATCAGCGTTGAGTTGTCAACGACGTCGGACCGGGCTCGATCAGCCGGCCACGGCAATGATCTCCTGCTCGGTGGCAATCAGCTCCAGCGGCTTGTCGTGGGGCTCGATCGGAACGACGTCCACCTCCTGACAGGCAAAGGCGACGCCGACACAACGCGGGCGCATCCCCTTTTCAAGAAGTGCGCCGATCGCCCGGTCGTAATAGCCCCGACCATAGCCGATCCGGCCGCCCGACCGATCGAAAGCCGCGAGCGGCACGAGCATCACCGTCGGATCGAGCACGGACGCGTCCAAGCCCGGCGCATAGGTGCCAAAGCCCTGCGGTTCCATCGGCGCGCCCCGCACCAGATGGCGGAACTGCAGTTCGCCGTCGACGATCGCCGGCACGCACAGCCGCGCGCCCTTGTCGGCGAGCGCCATCCTCAGCGGCCGGATGTCGATTTCGGAGCGGATAGGAAGAAAGCCGGAGACGA
>JBBSUS010000288.1:0-4438 GCA_038234195.1 Hyphomicrobiales bacterium
AGCGCAGGAGGATGCCGAGAGCTTCCTCGTCCTCGACGACGGCGATCCGCGTTGCCATCCGCGTCAGCCCTCCGTCCGCCCGCTTGATCCGAAGCTGGCGACCTCTTGGGTCATCGCCGGTGTCATGTCGCCTTTCGGGCGTTCCGCCTCCATCTGCTGTCCGGTCTGGATATAGAAGACCGTCTCGGCGATGTTGGTGGCATGATCGCCGATCCGCTCGATGTTCTTGGCACTGAACAGGAGATGCGTGCAGGCGGTGATGTTGCGCGGATCTTCCATCATGTAGGTCAGCAGCTCGCGGAAGATCGACGTGTACATGGAGTCGATCGCTTCGTCGTTCTCGCGCACCGCCATCGCACGGCGATGGTCGCGCGAGCCGTAGGCATCCAGCACCTCTTTCAGCTGCTCGAGCGCCAGTTCCGACATGTGCTCGATACCGCGCACCAGTTGCACCGGTTGCGAATGCTCGTTCACCGCGATCACCCGCTTGGCGATGTTCTTGGCCAGATCGCCGATCCGTTCGAGATCGTTGGAGATGCGGATGGCACCGACGATCTCGCGCAGGTCGACCGCCATCGGCTGGCGTTTGGCGATCATCATGATCGCGCGCTCGTCGAGTTCGCGCTGCGCGGCGTCCAGCAGCAGATCGTCCGCGACGACCGATTGGGCGAGCCCCCAATCGGAGCGCATCAACGCTGCCACCGATTGCTCGACCATGCGCTCGGCCTGACCGCCCATCTCGGAGATGCGGCGGACGATGTATTTGAGTTCCTCGTCGTAGGAACTGACGATGTGCTCGTCCATGTCGTCGATTCCTTCTTCGCGATCAGCCGAAGCGACCCGTGATGTAGTCTTGCGTGCGCTTTTCTTTGGGGTTCTGGAAGATGCCTTCCGTCGGTCCGTGCTCGACGAGTTCTCCCAGATACATCAACGCCGTCTGGTCCGATACGCGCGCCGCCTGCTGCATGTTATGGGTGACGATGGCGATCGTGTATTCGGTCTTGAGTTCATCGATCAGTTCCTCGATCTTGGCCGTCGAGATCGGATCGAGCGCGGAACAGGGCTCATCGAGCAGGATCACATCCGGGCGGACCGCAACCGTTCGAGCGATGCAGAGACGCTGTTGCTGTCCTCCGGAGAGGCCGAGACCGCTGGTGGACAGCTTGTCCTTGACCTCTTCCCACAACGCCGCCCGCCTCAGCGCGCGCTCGACCCGCTCGTCGAGTTCGGCCTTGCCGAGCTTTTCATACAATCGAATGCCGAATGCGATGTTCTCGTAGATCGACATCGGGAACGGTGTCGGCTTCTGGAACACCATCCCGACGCGGGCGCGCAGGAGGTTCACGTCCTGTGACTTGTCGAGGATGTTCTTCCCGTCGAGATTGATCTCGCCCTCGGCGCGTTGCTTGGGATAGATCTCGTAGATCCGGTTGAACATCCGCAGAAGCGTCGACTTGCCACAACCCGACGGGCCGATGAACGCGGTGACAGCCCGCTCTGGCAGGTTCAGGTTGATATTCTTGAGAGCCTTGAACTTCCCGTAATAGAACGAGACGTCCTTCAGCTCGATTTTCGTTGGGGCCGACAGGGCGCCGTTTTGCTTGGTCTGGCTCATGGAATGAGGCGCCATCTCCGATTGACCGGTCGACTGGAAGTTCATTGGTCCTCCTTCGTCGCGGTCAGGACCCGCGCGACGATGCTGAGTGTCAAAACGGCGACAGTGATGATGAGAGCGCCCGCCCACGCCAACGACTGCCAGCTTTCATAAGGGCTCAGTGCGAACTGGAAGATCGTGACCGGCAGGCTCGCCATCGGCTCGTTGAGATCGAGGCTCCAGAACTGGTTATTGAGCGCCGTGAACAGCAGTGGCGCCGTTTCGCCCGAGACCCGGGCAATCGCCAGCAGCACACCGGTGATCATGCCGGCGCTTGCCGCCTTGTAGGCGACGGACCGGATGACGATCCAGCGGGGGGCGCCGACCGCTGTTCCCGCTTCGCGCAATGCGTCGGGCACAAGGAGCAGCATGTCCTCGGTTGTTCGCACGACGACGGGCAACACGATGATCGCCAGCGCCATCGCACCGGCAATGCCGGAAAAATGCCCCATGGTCCGAACCATCAGTTCGTAGATGAACAGACCGACGATGATCGACGGCGCCGACAGCAGAATGTCGTTGATGAAGCGGATGACGCCGGTGATTTTGTCGTGGCGTCCGTACTCCGCCATGTAGGTGCCAGCGAGAATGCCGATCGGCGTGCCGACCAGCACGGCGATGAACGTCATTACGAGACTGCCGATGATCGGGTTGAGCAGACCGCCCTCTTCGCCGGGCGGCGGCGTCATCTCCGTGAAGACGGCAAGATTGATGCCGCTGACCCCTTCGACGACGAGATTGAACAGAATCAGCAGGAGCCACATCAGGCCGAAGGCCGCGGCGGCGGCGCACATCGACATCATGATCGCGTTCTTGGTCTTTCGAGACGCATAGGAGGCCATGGGATCAATCTCCAGCCTTGCGCTTCATGCGAGCCAGAAGCACGCGGGCGATCGCAAGTACGATGAAGGTAATGATGAACAGGATCAGGCCCAGGGCGAAGAGCGCCGAGGTGTAGAGATCGCCGGTGGCTTCCGTGAACTCGTTGGCGATCGACGCCGAACTCGTCGTTCCCGGTGCCAGCAGCGAGGGCGTGATGCGATGGGCGTTGCCGATGACGAAGGTGACCGCCATCGTCTCGCCGAGAGCCCGCCCGAGCGCCAGCATCACGCCGCCGAGGACTGCCACACGCGTATAGGGAAGAACGATCTTCCGGGTGACCTCCCAGGTCGTCATGCCGAGGCCGTAGGCCGATTCCTTGAGGACCGGCGGCACGGTGACGAACACGTCGCGCGCGATCGACGAAATGAACGGGAGCACCATGATTGCGAGGATCAGGCCCGCCGTCAGGATGCCGATCCCGTAGGGCGGGCCGGCAAACAGCGACGACAGGACCGGGATGTGCCCGAAGGTGTTGATCAGAAACGGCTGGACGGTGTGCTGCAGGAACGGCGCGAAGACGAAAAGGCCCCAGATACCGTAGATGATGCTCGGGATGCCGGCGAGGAGTTCCACGGCAATGCCGATCGGTCGGCGCAGCGGCCGCGGGCAGGACTCCGTCAGGAAGACCGCGATTCCAAGGCCCACCGGGACGGCGATCGCCATGGCGATCAGCGACGTCAGCACCGTGCCGTAGATCGGCGCGAGTGCGCCGAATTTCTGCGTCACCGGATTCCACGAAGATGTGGTCAGGAAGCTGAAGCCGAAGGTCTGGAATGCGAGCCAGGCGCCGGCGACAAGCGAGAACGCGACCCCGGCAAGCACGACAAGAACGATGAGCGCCGCGGTACGTGTCAGATTCTTGAAGATGCTGTCACTGGTGGAAAACCTGGCGACAGCCTTGGCGCGCCGCGCATTCGCATCGTCGGTATCGGCTAGGCTGACCATCGAGGCACCTTGAAGGAGAAACGGGATGTGGGCGGACCCGTTGATCCGCCCAGCAACTATCGTCACATGGCGGGTTCGTAAACCGGCTTGCCGTCCGGACCCTGGACCTGAGTCCACTCGGCCTTGATGTCCTTCACGACCGCGTCGGGCATCGGGATGTAGTCGAGCTTGGAGGCCATCTCGTCGCCGTTGGCGTACGCCCAGTCGAAGAACTTCAACGCCAGGGCCGCATCGTCGGCGCTCTTCGGATCGCTGGGGATCAGGATGAAGGTGGCCGCGGTCATCGGCCAGGACTTGGCGCCCTTCTGGTTGGCGAGGATCACACCGAAGCCGGGCTGGCTCGACCAGTCCGCGCCCTCTGCGGCCGCCGCGAAGGCATCGGCTTCCGGAGCCACCTTGTTGCCGTCCTTGTTCATCATGTCGGCATAGGTCATCGTGTTCTGCAGCGCGTAGGCATACTCGACGTAACCGATCGAGTTCGCCGTCTGGCCCACATTGGCGGCGACGCCCTCGTTGCCCTTCGCGCCGATGCCGACCGGCCATTCGACCGAGGTATTGACGCCGATGTTGCTCTTCCAGTCCGCAGAAACGTCGGCGAGATAATAGGTGAAGTTGAAGGTCGTGCCCGAGCCGTCCGAACGATGGACGACAGCGATGGCCGCGTCAGGCAGCTTGGCATCGGCGTTCAGCTTCTGGATCGCCGGATCGTTCCAGGTGGTGATCTCGCCCATGAAGATCTTGGCGAGGGTATCGCCGTCGAGGACGAGTTCCCCCGGCTTGATGCCTTCGATGTTCATGACCGGCACAATGCCGCCCATGACGGTCGGGAACTGGACGAGCTTGTTCTTCTTCAGGTCGTCGCCGCTGAGCGGCTTGTCGGTCGCGCCGAAGGTCACCGTACGCGCCTCGATCTGCTTGATGCCGCCACCCGAACCGATCGACTGGTAGTTGAGGCCG
>JBBSUS010000289.1:0-4432 GCA_038234195.1 Hyphomicrobiales bacterium
AAACTGAAGGGATGTCTGTCGCAATGACCGCTTCGTCCGGAACCGAGCGCGACGATGCCGATCTGGCCGCTGAGTATGCACTCGGCGTTCTGGACGGCGCGGCGCGTCGGTCGGTCGAGCGGCAGGCTGCGCGCGACGCTGGTTTTGCCCGCCAGATCGAGGATTGGCAGGCGCAACTTGGTCCGCTGGCGAACGCGATCCCGCCCGAAGAGCCATCCCAGGCGGTCTGGGCGCGCATCTCAGCCGATCTCGATCGCATGACACGGCGTCTCGGCATGCCTGCTTCGGCCCAAACGCCGATCCAGGCTGCCGCTGGTCGCGAGCGCACGGTACGCAAGGTCTCGGCGGTCTGGCAGTGGCTCGGAATTGGTGGCATGGGTCTGGCGGTCGCAAGCCTTGCGGCGCTGATCGTGCTGGGTCCCGCCAATCGCGCGCTCATCGGTGATCGGGGCCTTGCAGGCGCGGGGTCGACCCTGACGGCGACGCTCGCCTCCTCCACCGGGACGCCGCTCTTCACCGTCGTGATCGACCGCGCCACCTCGACCGCGACGCTGATTCCGGTTTCTGCCGAGCCGACCGACGGGCGCGTGCCGGAACTCTGGCTGCTGCCGCCTGCCGGTGCGGCGCCCAAATCGCTGGGCCTTCTCGATCCCAACAAGCCCCTGCGGCTGGTTCTCAAGGAACAGGGGCTTTCCGCCGGCACCATGGCGCTTGCCGTCTCGTTGGAGCCCCAGGGTGGCTCGCCGACCGGCGCGCCGACCGGCCCGGTGGTCGCCTCCGGCCCTCTCAACCAGATCTAGGCGGCGGGCCGATCGAACGGTCCCGATCACGCAAGCCCCGCAGGACCATGCGTGGCGCCTGGCGGCGCGATAGGGTAGGCGGTGACCGATGAGCAAGCTGTTCTCGATCCTCTTCCTTCTCCTCATGGTCGCCCATCTGATCCGGCCCTTCGGACTCCCTGGCCTGCGGAAGCGCGGCGATTTCTGGAAGCTGGCGGCAGCCGGCATCGTCGTGTTCGGCCTGATCATCCTGGTTCGGCCGGGTTGATCGCATGCCTTGAATGATCGTATAGGTTGTTTATTTCCTTATGGTCCTGGGGTGACGCGACCCTGTTCCTGCATTAGCTTGCCCCGCAAGTCCGTCGGGTCCGTCGCACACGCGACCCCGGCCTTTCGTCGGACCGTTCGTGGGGGCTTACGATGGACGAGCGCTTGACCCTGAGCCTGCATGTTCCCGAACCGGAGGTGCGGCCGGGCGGCACGCCGGATTTCTCCAATGTCAAGATCGCGCGGGCCGGCTCCGTACGCCGCCCGCCCGTCGACGTCGATCCCGCCGACATCCGCGACATGGCCTACGACATCATCCGCGTGCTCAACCGCGACGGCGAGGCTGTCGGCGAATGGGCCGGAACGCTTGATGACGAGCAACTGCTCGCCGGGCTCAAGACGATGATGCGGGTGCGCGCCTTCGACCGGCGCATGCTGATGGCCCAGCGCCAGGGCAAGACCTCCTTCTACATGCAATGCCTCGGCGAGGAGGCAATCGCCTGCGCCTTCCGGCTCGCACTGAAGCCCTGCGACATGAACTTTCCGACCTATCGGCAGCAGGGTTTGCTGATTGCGGACGATTATCCGCTCGTCGACATGATGTGCCAGATCTTCTCCAACCGCCGCGATCCGCTCAAGGGTCGGCAGCTGCCGATCATGTATTCGTCGAAGGCGCACGGTTTCTTCTCGATCTCCGGCAATCTGGCGACGCAGTTCGTGCAGGCCGTTGGCTGGGCGATGGCCTCGGCCATCAAGGGTGATGACAAGATCGCCGCCGGCTGGATCGGCGACGGCTCGACCGCCGAGAGCGATTTCCACTCGGCCATGGTCTTCGCCTCGACCTACAAGGCGCCGGTTGTTCTCAACATCGTCAACAACCAGTGGGCGATCTCGACCTATCAGGGCATCGCCCGCGGCGGCTCCGGCACCTTCGCCGCGAGGGGGCTGGGCTTCGGCATCCCGTCGCTCCGCGTCGACGGCAACGACTATCTCGCGGTCCATGCCGCCTCCACCTGGGCCGTCGAGCGGGCGAGGCGAAACCTCGGCCCGACGCTGATCGAATGGGTCACCTACCGCGCCGCCGCCCATTCCACCTCCGATGATCCGTCCGCCTATCGCCCGAAGGAGGAATCCGACGCCTGGCCCCTCGGCGATCCGGTCAAGCGCCTGAAGAACCATCTGATCGCGAAGGGCGCATGGGCCGAGGAACGCCATGTCCAGACCGAAGCCGAGGTCGACGCGGAGGTGCTCGCCGCCCAGCGCGAAGCCGAAAGCCACGGCACCCTGCACAACGGTCCCAAGCCCTCCGTCCGCGACATGTTCGAGGGCGTCTACGAGGAGATGCCGCCGCATCTCAGGCGCCAGCGCCAGCAGGCGGGGTACTGACATGGCGCGCATGACGATGATCGAGGCGATCCGCGATGCTCATGCGGTGAAGATGGCCGAGGACGACAACGTCGTCGTCTTCGGCGAGGATGTCGGCTATTTCGGCGGCGTCTTTCGCTGCACCGCCGGCCTGCAGGAGCGGTTCGGCAAGAACCGCTGCTTCGATGCGCCAATCAACGAAGGCGGCATCGTCGGCACCGCGATCGGCATGGCCGCCTATGGCCTCAGGCCCGTCGTCGAGATGCAGTTCGCCGACTACGTCTATCCCGCCTACGACCAGATCGTCTCGGAGGCCGCTCGGCTGCGTTACCGGTCGGCCGGCGATTTCTTCGCGCCGATGGTCGTGCGCATGCCGACCGGCGGCGGCATCTTCGGCGGCCAGACCCATTCCCAGTCGCCGGAAGCGCTGTTCACCCACGTCGCGGGTCTGAAGACGGTGGTGCCGTCCAACCCCTATGACGCCAAGGGCCTGTTGATCGCCTCGATCGAGGACAATGATCCGGTGATCTTCCTGGAGCCCAAGCGCCTCTACAACGGACCCTTCGACGGCCATCACGACAGGCCGGTGACGCCCTGGTCGAATCACCCGCTCGGCGAGGTGCCGGAGGGGCGCTACGTCGTGCCGCTGGGACAGGGCGTCGCGAGGCGCGAGGGCGCGGCGATGACGGTGCTCGCCTACGGCACGATGGTGCATGTGGCGCTGGCGGCGGCCGAAGCACTTCAGATCGACGCCGAGGTGATCGACCTGCGGACCCTGGTGCCGCTCGACATGGAGATCATCGAGAACTCGGTGAAGAAGACCGGCCGCTGCGTCGTCGTCCACGAGGCGACGCTGACGTCGGGTTTCGGGGCAGAGCTGACGGCGCTGGTGGAGGAGGCCTGCTTCTATCACCTGGAAGCCCCGATCATAAGGGTCGGCGGTTGGGACACGCCCTATCCGCATGCCCAGGAGTGGGACTATTTTCCGGGTCCCGCACGGGTCGGCGCCGCGCTCAAGGCCGTGATGGAGGGCTGACGCGATGGGCACCTATACGATCAAGCTGCCCGACGTGGGCGAGGGCGTCGCCGAGGCCGAACTCGTCGAATGGCACGTCAAGGTGGGCGACCCCGTCATCGAGGACATGGTCCTGGCCGCCGTGATGACCGACAAGGCGACGGTCGACATTCCCTCGCCGGTCGACGGCACGGTGAAATGGATCGGCGGGGAGATCGGCGAGACGCTGGCGGTCGGCTCGCCGCTGGTGCGGCTCGATGTCGAGTGGGCAGGCGGCACCAACGAGGTCGACGAGAATCCGGGCGAGACCGTCGCGACGACTGGCGATGCTCCGCAGGCCCCGTCGGCGAACGCCGCGTCGGGCACGGGCGAGCGCAAGACGGCTGACACCAAGCCGCCGACCGCTGAACTTCGAACGCAAGATGCCGGCAAAGGAAGCGATTCCAACTCCGATAAGCCGGCTAAGTATGCGGCATCAACCCGCGGAGTTCCGGGTGCCTCCGGCAAGCCGCAAGCACCGCACACCAGCCCGGCCGCGCGCCAACTACCGCAGACGCACGGCAAACCCATTTCCCGGCGCGCGCCCGGCGAAAAGCCATTGGCTTCGCCCGCCATACGCCGCCGCGCGATGGACGCCGGCATCGATCTGCGCCGGGTGCCCAGCTCCGGGCCCGCCGGCCGCATCGAGAAAGGTGATCTCGACGGCTATCTGGAGGGCGACCGTGAGCCGGGTCCCGGCCGTGGCCGCATGGCCGATACCAGCGTCGAAGAGATCCGCATCGTCGGGCTGCGGCGCAAGATCGCCGAGAAGATGTCGCTCGCTCACGAGCGCATCGTGCCGATCACCTATGTCGAGGAGATCGACGTCGAGGCCCTCGAGGATCTGCGCGCCGCGCTCAATCGCGAGAGAACCAGCGGGTCTGCCGAGCGGCCGAAACTGACGATCCTGCCCTTTCTGATGCTGGCGATGGTGATCGCCATTCGCGACCAGCCGGCGCTGAATGCG
>JBBSUS010000290.1:0-4428 GCA_038234195.1 Hyphomicrobiales bacterium
CGGATGGGTTCCGACCGATGCGTACACCTCCTCGAATTCGCGGGTGATCGCCTTCAACCGCTCGATCCGGGCCACATGGGTCGAGATCGTCACGAAACGGCCGACGCCTTCGGCTTTCGCGCGGGCGATCAGTGCCGGACGCTCGTTCTCGAAATCCGGAAAATCGAGATGGCAGTGACTGTCGACGAGAAATGGCTGGCTCACGCGTTACCCCCCGCGCCCGGTGCCTCGGCCTGCGGGTCTGGGTCCACGAAGCGAGGGAAGATCGGCTGTGGGCCGGGTAAGTCTGTGCCCGCCCGAAGTCGGGTGTCGGGATTGAGCTCCGTAAAGCTGCGGGCGTCGCGGCTTACACCCAGTATGTCGAGCAGTTTGGCCGTGCTTTGCAGCATAACGGGCTGCAACAGGATCGCCACCCGTCGCAGCACCTCGGCGGTTACGTAGAGCACCGTTGCCATGCGTGCGGGATCGCTTTTGCGCAGCGCCCAGGGCTCCTGGCCAGCAAAGTAACGGTTGGCCTCGGAGACGACGGCAATGATCGAGCCCAGCATCACATGGATCTCCTGGCGGTCGATCGCGGCGCGTGCTGCTGGCAGAAGCGCTATTGTTGCGGTCAAAATCGCGTCATCGGCCTCGATGAAGTCGCCGGGTTGCGGCACCTTCGCGTCGCAATGCTTGGCGATCATCGACAGCGAGCGCTGGGCGAGATTGCCGAGGTCGTTGGCCAGTTCGGAGTTGGTCCGGTTGACGATGGCGTCGTGGGAGTAGTTGCCGTCCTGGCCGAATGGGACCTCGCGCAGCAGGAAATAGCGCAGGCGATCGAGACCATAGGCGTCGACGAGTGCAAACGGATCGATGACGTTGCCGACGGACTTCGACATCTTCTCCCCGCGGTTGAACAGGAATCCGTGACCAAAGACGCGGCGCGGCAGCGGTAGACCTGCCGACATCAGGAAGGCCGGCCAATACACCGTGTGGAAGCGAACGATGTCCTTGCCGATGACATGGAGATCTGCGGGCCAGAACTCGGTCAGCGGCCCCTCTCCCGGAAACCCGGTCGCGGTGATGTAGTTGGTCAGCGCGTCGACCCACACATACATGACGTGCTTCTCGTCGCCGGGCACTGGAATGCCCCAATCAAAGGTCGTGCGCGAGATCGACAGATCGCGGAGGCCCGAACGCACGAAGGACATCACCTCGTTGCGCCGTTCCGTCGGCCCGATGAACTCAGGATGCTCTTCGTAAAGCGTCAAAAGCCGGTCTTGAAACTGCGAGAGCTTGAAGAAATAGCTCTCCTCCTCGACCCATTCGACCGGCGAGCCCTGTGGGCCATAGCGCTTGCCGTCCTCGCGGACGGTCGTCTCGTCCTCGCCGTAATAGGCCTCGTCGCGAACCGAGTACCAGCCGGAATAGGCGTCTTTGTAGATATCGCCGGACGCTGACATCTTCGCCCAGATCGCCTGGCTGGCCGCACGATGACGCGCCTCGCTGGTGCGGATGAAATCGTCGTGGCTGCCACCGAGAATCGTTGCCATCTTCTCGAATTCGGCAGAGTTCCTGTCCGCCAGTTCCTTCGGGGTGATGCCCTGGTCCCGCGCGCTCTGCAGCATCTTGATCCCGTGCTCGTCCGTTCCCGTCACGAACAGGACGTCGTACCCGTCGAGCCGCTTGAACCGCGCCAGAACGTCCGTTGCGATCAGTTCATAGGCGTGCCCGATATGCGGTCGCCCGTTCGGATAGGAGATCGCGGTGGTCAGGTAGTAGCGTTCGGCCATCGGGCTTTCGTCAATCTTCGCTTGGAAATGCAATGCTCACAAATCGGGCGAACGAGTGCGGTTCGACCGACATCGTCCTCACGCGGAAGCAGCCCGGACATAGGGCATCAAAGGCTTCGGCTCAATCGCCGATCCGGTTCACGCGGTTCCATACCGGCGTTTGCCTCCTCAGGGAGACATCTGTTCAGGCTGCGCTGCTGAGAGACGAACGGTTGCGGAAGTAGCCGTCGAAAAGGGTCAAGAGGATTTGCTTGCGGTCGAGATTGTAGGCGACGGCTTCGCGGATGCGCCGGCTTTCGGCCTGCCAAAAGCCGGAGAGGCGGGCCGCGCCCTCCCCGTCCCCGGCGTCGAGGCTCTGCTCGGCCGATCGCGCAACTGCGCTCAGAAGCGCCTGCACGAGAAGATCGAAGCTTTGCTCACGGCCCTTGGCGGTCATCTGGTCGGCCACCGAGTGAATGGCGTTCCAGTCGGGTCTGTCGGCTGACAGGACGTGATCCAGACCGCTGCGTAGCGCGATTCCGCCATTCGCAATCAGTGTAATCGCCTGGCGCACGCTGCCCTCGCAAACTGGAATTGCCGCCGCAACATCGGCAGAATCGGCGTCCGGCAAAGCCTGTGCGACTGCGGCGCCGAGCGGCTCGGCCTCCAATGGTCCGAATCGCAGAAGCCGGCAGCGCGAACGGATGGTGGGCAGAAGCCGCCCTGGCGTGTGGTTGATGATGACGAAGACCGAGCGTGCCGGTGGCTCCTCCAGCATCTTCAGAAGCGCGTTTGCAGCGCTGGCGTTCATATCGTCGGCCGGGTCGACGATGGCCACGCGCCAGCTTTCGGCTGAGGCCGTCGCCTGGAAGAAGCGGTTGAGCCTGCGGACTTCCTCGACGGTGATCTGAGTGCGGAAACCCGTCCCGCGCTCGACCGGCGGCCGTGTCACATGGACGAGCCCGGGGTAGGTGTCCTGTGCGACCTGACGCACCATCGGGTCATCGAACTCAGCGAGCGGCTCGTCGGTTCGCCGTGATGGCGGGGTGAACAGATGCCGCGCGAAGGCGAAGGCGGCAGTCGTCTTGCCGATGCCTTGCGGTCCCAGGAACAGCCAGCCGTGATGCAGCTTGCCACCAGCCGCCGCGCGCGTCAGTTCCTGCCACGCCTCGTCGTGTCCAAACAGCCGTAACGTGGCCTGCGGCGGTGCGATCCCGTCCAGATCGTCGTGTGAGGCAAGCGTTTCGACGGGCGCAGCGCTCATTTCGATGTTTCCGCCGTCAGGTTGCGGCCGATCGCATCGAGCCGTGCGGCATCGACCCGGTCGTCGACGATGGCGACGATGTCCTCGGCGATTTCGTCTGCAGCCTTGGTGCCATCGACGACGACGCAGCGCTCGGGTTCATCCGCCGCGATCTTCAAAAACGCTTGGCGGCGAAATTCATGAACCGCCTCGTTGTCCTTTTCGAAGCGATCGGCCGCCTCTTTGCCACGGCGGCGGCGCGCTCGTTCCATGCCCACGGCAGCGGGGACGTCGAGGATGATCGTCAGGTCTGGACGCAAACCACGGGTCGCGGCCCGCTCGAGGCGCTTGACGAGCATCGGATCGATGTCCTCGCCCTGCAGCTGATAAACCGCTGTCGAATCGGCGAAGCGGTCGCACAGAACGATTTCACCACGATCGAGCGCCGGTCCGATCAGCGTCTGGACATGGTCGGCGCGCGCCGCAGTGAAGAGGATGGCCTCCACCTCGGCCCCCAGTTCCTCGGCCGCGCCCGACAGGATGATATGGCGTATGGCATCGGCGCCCGGCGAGCCGCCCGGCTCGCGTGTCACCACCACAAAGCGGCCGTCCGAACGCAGATGTTCGGCCAGCCTGGCGATCTGGGTGGACTTGCCGCTCCCCTCGCCGCCTTCGAATGTGATGAACAATCGGGTCAAGTCAGCTCCGCTGTCGTGGGGTCATAGTGCACGCAGCCATCCTACCGCGAGTTCCTTCGCGGCCCCGGCGGCGAGGTCCGCGAAGCTGCCGGTCGGCACGGCGTTGGCCGTGAACAGGTCCTGTGAATAAATCGTTTGCCCGTCGACGGTGACATCGAGAGACGCCACCTTCTGGCCGCTGGCAAGCGGGGCGAGCAATGGCCCATGGTAGCGTATCCGCGCCTTCATGCGGTCGCGGGCACCCTTCGGCACGAGTGCGTCCGCGGCCTTGGCGACCGTCAGCGGCACCGAGCCCACGGTCCCGCCGAAGACGCTGGCCGACCCGACGATCGCGCCGGGCTCATAGAACTCGTCGGTCTCGAAGTCTTCGCGGGCATGGATCAAGAGCTTGCGGGCCTCAGCGGATCGGTCTTTCGCCTTCTCCAGTCCGCTCATGGCGAGAAACGTCTCACGCCCGGAGGCTTCCGTCACGCCGACCAGCGCGAAGCCGGACGCCTCGGTGTATCCGGTCTCCATGCCGTCGGCCCCGAGATCCATCGACAGCAGCGGATTGCGATTGCGCTGAAATATCTTGTTCCACTCGAAGGCTGGCTCAGCATAGATCTTGTAAAGCTCGGGATAGGTGTCACGGATATGGCGGGCGAGGACCACGAGGTCCCGCGCTGTCACCTTCTGGCCGTCGGCAGGCAGCCCGGTCGGATTGACGAAATGCGAGCCGGTCATGCCGAGTTCGCCC
>JBBSUS010000291.1:0-4424 GCA_038234195.1 Hyphomicrobiales bacterium
ATCCTGCGGCCTCGGCGGCCGATGGCCATCGCGCTGATACGCCTGTGCCAGCAGATCGTCGGACCGGGTTTCGATCGCATCGCGCAAGCGACCGATGAAGGCCTCGCGCACCAACCCGGCCTCGATCGGCGGCAGGATTTCGGCCTGGATCGTGCCCGGCATCCGCCAGACGCTGTGCCGGGGCCAGTAGAGACCAGAATTGAGCGCAACCGGAACCACCGTCAGGTCGAGCGCCTCGTAGAGACGAAAGACGCCCTGCTTGTAGTCCGGCTTGGCGCCCGGCGCGCAGCGCGTGCCCTCGGGAAAGATGAACACCTGGCGTCCACCCGCGACGGATCGCTTGGCGCCATCGATCATCGAGCTGACGGCGCCCGTGCGCTTGGAGCGATCGATCGGGATCATCGCCAACCTCCGCGCATAGGCCCCAAACAGCGGAATCGACATCAACTCCTTCTTCAGGATGAACACCGGCCGGTCGAGCCCCGGCAACAGGGCGAAGACGTCCCAGAAGGACTGGTGCTTGGAGGCGATGATGATCGGGCCGTCGGGAACGTTTTCGTAGCCGGTGATCTGCGAGCGCACCCCACCGATATGCTCGAGAATCCAGAGGCTGGAGGCGGCCCAGGCTCTGACCACCCGCCAGGCCGCCGCTTCGGAGCCGAAGAAGACCACCGGCGAAAAGATGATCATCCTCAGGATGAGGTTCGCGTAGAAGACGACGTTGAAGGCGATCGAGCGCAGAAGGATCATGGAAAACGGAGCCCGCGAGGTTTGGAACGTAAGAAAACGCGCAAACGGCTAAACGTCGCGGCGAGACATCCGGGCCCTCGGGCCCGTTCGGCTATGCCTACGCCGGACAGCGTTCAAAATGAAGCGCCGGCGAGCGACTGCGCATCTCGAAGTTCGACCGGGTCACGATTGCGTGGGCCGCGCATGTTCCGCTCGGACATGTTGCGCAGGCCAGCATCAGCGCGGCTGGTCCAGCACCGCCATCTTGGTCACGACGGATTGATCCGGTTCAATGCCGAGCGCGGCGCGAGCGCGCGCGGTGACAAGCTTGGCGTATTCCGTCAAAAGCACTTTCAAGCCGGTCCCGCTCGGCATTTGATCGGCGGTCCAAAGGTCGTCGCGCCGCACCGCAAAAGGCGTTACGGACACGACGTCGTCGAGCCGGTCGAATTCGCGCAGCGAGCGCGGCATGTGATAGTCGCTGGTCACCAGGATGAGCCGACGGAACCCGCGTTGCTCAGCCCATCTCGTGGCGATCTCGGCGTTGCCGACGGTGTTCAGAGCGACGTAGTCGAGATCGACGCAGCAGTCGAACCAGGCCTTGTCGGTACCGGTCATGCGGGCCAGCGTGCTGGCACTGGTCCCCGGATTGACGCCGCTGATCAGCAGCCGCCGGCCATGCCCGTCCTTCAACAGATCGATCGCCTGATCGATGCGCAGGGCGCCGCCCGTCAGCACCACGATGCCGTCGGCCGGGCCGACATAGCCCGGCTTCGACAAGAGGCTGACCTCCTGGGTGTAGCGTAAAAAGCCGCCGGTGAAATAGCCGAGAATGCAGACGGCGGCGACGAGCAATGCCACGCGGCGGCGACCGTGGCGCCTGGCGTTGCCGAAGCGGCGATCGGCAGCACGCCGTCCGGAAGCACGCCGACGATCCGGCCCGTCATAGCCCTCGTACGATCGCGAGATTTGCTGCGCCGGCCGTGCCCCATCGCGCTGGTCTTGTGCTCGTCCAGGCTCTCGCTCGACGTCAGCCGTCACGGAGTTCATCGCCGGATCGTCCGGCACGGATGAACAGGGAGGCGAGTTCGGCCCGGGTACATTGCCTGCAACGTCCTCTTGCCCATCATGGCTTCCACCTGTGTCGGTCCGGCGCGGCGCGGCTCTCTCACAGATTGTCGCTCCGACACGGTTAACACAATCCTTAGACGTCCGGGCGCGTTACGATTCAACGGGCGAGATCATGTCGATCGCCGACAATTGCTTGATCACGGTAATGCGCGACGTCAACGCCGTCAGGGCACCGACGGTTGCGACGAGCACGAGAACCCCGACATAGCCCGTCCAGCCGATCGAGAAGGATCCGAACAGCGCGCTGATCTGGTCGGCCTCGGGCGTGGCCCGGTTGCTGTCGGTCCATACCCCCATCATCCAGAAGAGGATCAGCGCGAAACCACCGCCGGCGATCGCGCCGACAAGTCCCAACCGCAGGAAATGGCCCTGAAATTCACCCGCGATGAAGGCGGAACGCGCGCCGACGAAATGCAGGACCTCGATGATCTGGCGGTTGCCGGACATCGCGCCGCGGGTGGCAAAGACGACGGTGAGAATGGTGGCGATGAGGACGAGGGCCAGCACGCCGATGCCGACGAAGACCGTTGCCCGCGCCATCGTGACCAGACGCGCGACCCAGGCGCGATGGTCGTCGAGCTCGGCCGTCGGCACGGCCCGCTGCAGCTTCGCACCGAGCGCCGCAAAATCGGGGGGCGCGGTCTCGTCGATCGCCATGATCACCAGCCGTGGCACCGGCAGATCGGCAAGATTGAGGCCATCGCCCAGCCAGGGCTCCAGCAGTCGTTTGGTGGCCGCATCGTCGAGGGTCGTGGCGCTGATGACACCTGGAGTGGCCAGGGCCAGCTGGCGCACGCTGGCCAGCGCTGCGTCCATGTCGAGCCCGTCGTCCGGCTTCACCTGCACGGTGATCTCGCGCGAGATGTCGTTCTGCCATTGAGAGGCGGTATCGGACACGAGCGCCACTGCGCCGACGGTGAGGCTGGCCAGAAAAGTCATGATCGCGATCACGGTCATCAACGCCCGGCCTGCGACATTGGCCGGCGGCACGATCGGCGTCGGCCGGTCGCGGCCAGCCCGGCCCGTCAGCTTGTCGTACAGTTCGCGAAGGTCGACGAGGCGTTCGGCAAAGGCGGTCATTGGTTTCGCCTCTGCTCGGATGCGCCGATCGACGCCGTCATTGCCGGTGTCTCCATTGCATCAATCATGGATTTCCAGGCGTCCGTCCGAAAGGATCAGCCGGCGGGCGGCGACCTGGTCCATCAGGTCGAGATCGTGCGTGGCGATCACCACTGCGGTCCCGGCGCGATTGAGTTCCATGAACAGCCGCAGGAGCCGGCGGGCGAGCGGCGGATCGACGTTGCCGGTGGGCTCGTCGGCCAGGAGGATGTCCGGCTGGTCGATCAATGCTCGCGCGATCGCCGCGCGCTGCTTCTCGCCGCCGGAAAGGACGACGGGCGAGGCGTGCATGCGTTCGCCGAGGCCAACCCATTTGATGAGGTCGATGACGTCCTGGCGATAGGCCGATTCGTCGTGGCCCCGCACCCGCAAGGGCAGCGCGACGTTCTCGTAGGTCGTCATGTGTTCGAGCAGCCGGAAATCCTGGAAGACGACGCCGATGCGCCGACGGATGGAGGGCAGATCCTTGCGCGACAGCGTTGCAGCGTCCTTGCCGAGAACGGTGATCAGCCCCCGAGTCGGCTTCAGCGCCAGGAACAGCATGCGCAGGAGGCTTGTCTTGCCTGCCCCTGAGGGTCCGGTGAGAAACTGAAACGACTGGCGCTTCACCTCGAAGGAGAGGTCGCGAAGCACTTCCGGCCCCATGTCGTATCTGAGCCCGACATTTTCGAACCGAATCACGTCGTTGCGTCCCCTCTGTGCGATCCGTTCGATCGATTTTCGCCAGCGGCTCGGCCTGCGGACACCCGTTGTGCAGGCATTGCCAAGACGGCCCGAGCTTTGCCGCGCGACTATGGTGATTCTAGGCCGATCGGCCTTTCGGCGAAACCTCCACCATTGCGATCGGCAGGCTCCAGGCAAGGCTCGACGGCCCATCTGCGACCGGTTCTTCACGCTTTGTTAAGCATAAATCCTTACCCATTCCTGAACAGCCGAACGGTGCGGAAACCCTCGATCGCGGTTTCGGTCGATGAGCGATGCAGCCGTTTCGATTTGGCCGGATGCAGCACGGCAAGTCTTGAGACGCGGCAGGAAACGGGCCCGATATGACCAGATCTCGCGACAATTCGATGCCCTTTGCCGCCCACGAGGTGCCGGAATCGTCCGGTCCCGCTCATAGCGCCCGTCACACGGCGCGGTCGAACCCGACGATCATCGACGGCGTCGCCGAGGTCACCGAGCGCCGACGGCTCGACAAGAGCGCCGCGGCCCGCGCCGCAGCCCTCGGCGAGTCCCAGACCGACGAACCCTTCTGGGCCGCGGGAGAGGCCGACGCCCGCAGCCGCGGTTTTGGCCGCCGCACCGAATCCTTCTTTGCCAACGCGGGACCCTTCGGGCGCACCGCACGCGACCGCACGGCGCTGGTCGCACGCCGCCATGAGAACGACAGCGACCTGCTTTGGCAGGCCCTCGACTTGTCGCGCCACGCGCTGAAGCCGAACGCC
>JBBSUS010000292.1:0-4383 GCA_038234195.1 Hyphomicrobiales bacterium
CCTTGGCGCGGTCGACCGGGGTCGACTTCATCAGCGTCCAGGACCCGACGTCCTGGTAGCCGAGCTTCATGCCGTCCACCCAGTAGACGCCATGCGGGGAGGGGGCGACGCGCCATTTCGGCGTGCCGTCCTCGTTGACGACCGGCAGGCCCTTCTTGGTCATGTCGGCGGTGAAGGCCGTGTACCAGAAGATCTGCTGGGCGATGTTGCCCTGGGCCGGGACCGGACCCGACTCGGAGAAGGTCATCCCTTGCGCTTCCGGCGGGGCGTAGGCCTTCAACCAGTCGAGATATTTGACGATCGAATAGACCGCCGCCGGACCATTGGTGTCGCCGCCGCGTGCGACGCAGGAGCCGGTCGGCTGGTCCTTGTCGTTGACGCGAATGCCCCATTCGTCGACCGGCTTGCCGTTGGGCAGACCCTTGTCGCCATTGCCGGCCATCGAAAGCCACGCGTCGGTGAATCGCCAGCCGAGCGACGGGTCCTTCTTGCCGTAGTCCATGTGACCGAAGACTTTCTTGCCGTCTTCCTCACGTCCGGTGAAGAATTCGGCGATGTCCTCATAGGCCGACCAGTTGACCGGAACGCCGAGGTCGTAACCGTACTTCGCCTTGAAGTCGGCCTTGTTCTTCTCGTCGTTGAACCAGTCGTAACGGAACCAGTAGAGATTGGCGAACTGCTGATCGGGGATCTGATAGAGTTTGCCGTCCGGTGCCGTGGTGAAGGACAGGCCGATGAAGTCCTTCAGGTCGTAGTAGGGGTCGGTGACGTCCTTGCCCTCGTTCGCCATCCAGTCCGTGAGGTCCCGGACCTGGCCATAGCGCCAGTGGGTGCCGATGAAATCGGAATCGTTGACCCAGCCATCATAGAGGTTCTGGCCGGTCTGCATCTGGGTCTGGATTTTTTCGACGACGTCGCCTTCCTGGATGACGTCATGGATGACCTTGATGCCGGTGATCTTCTCGAAGGCCGGTGCCAGCGTTTTGGATTCGTAGGCGTGGGTCGTCAGCGATTCCGAAACGACGTGGATTTCCATGCCCTTGAAGGGCTTGGCCGCGTCGATGAACCACTGCATCTCCTGCTGTTCCTGGTCAGGGCTCAGCGTGGTCATGTCACCGATCTCGTCGGCGAGGAACTTCTTGGCCGCAGCCATGTCGGCGAAGGCCGGGCCGCTGGCTACCGCCATGGCCAACAGGCCGACAGTGCCCAATAGGTATTTCTTCATGTCGTCGTCCTCCCAGGGTTTCTAAAAGCCGGTCGTCGTCAGGTTCTATTGCCACGCCGACCGGCGGCGGCGCGGTGCCCGTTGCTCGGTGTTCCGCTAGACGAAGCGGAACACCAGAACGAAGAAGACGGCGCAGAGAATCAGCGCGTACCAGAGCGGCAGATCGACCTGCCAAAGCCAGCCGAGGCAGATAAAGGCCGATCCGAGCAGCGACACGAACAGCCGGTCGCCCCGCGTCGTCTCGAAATTGAGGATGCCGATCTTCGGCGCACCGCCGGGCGAGGCGTATTCCCACACACCCATGCCGGCGATCATCGCGAAGATGACGACGAAGAAGATCGCCGTCGGCCACGTCCAGGCCATCCAGGTAAGGTCGATCATGGTTGGGTCTCCCGATGGGCTTTTTGGATAAGGAGCAGCATCATCACACCCTCCCCAGGGCGAAGCCCTTGGCGATGTAGTTGCGCACAAACCAGATGACGATCGCGCCGGGGATGATGGTGAGGACGCCGGCGGCGGCGAGCAGGCCCCAGTCCATCCCGGAGGCCGAGACGGTTCGTGTCATGATCGCCGCGATCGGCTTGGCGTCGACGACCGTCAGTGTGCGGGCGATCAGCAGCTCGACCCACGAGAACATGAAGCAGAAGAACGCTGCCACGCCGATGCCGCTCGCGATCAGGGGCATGAAGATGCGCACGAAGAACCGCGGGAAGGTGTAGCCGTCAATGTAGGCGGTCTCGTCGATCTCCTTCGGCACGCCCGACATGAAGCCCTCGAGAATCCAGACCGCCAGCGGCACGTTGAACAGGCAATGTGCCAGTGCGACGGCGATGTGGGTGTCGATCAGGCCGAAGGCCGAATAGAGCTGGAAGAAGGGCAGGGCGAAGACCGCGGGCGGTGCCATGCGGTTGGTGAGCAGCCAGAAGAACAGGTGCTTGTCGCCGAGGAAGCGATAGCGCGAGAACGCGTAGGCGGCCGGCAGCGCGGCGGCCACCGAGATGACCATGTTCATGACGACGTAGATGATTGAATTGACGTAACCCATGTACCAGGACGGATCGGTAAAGATCGTCCTGTAGTTGGCGAGCGTCGGGTTCCTCGGCAGGAGCGTCATCGTCGAGACGATCTCCTGGTTGGTCTTGAAGCTCATGTTGACGAGCCAGTAGATCGGCAGGAGCAGGAACACGATGTAGATCACCGGGATCAGCGCCTTCCAGCGAAACTGGCCGGACTTGACCCGCGATCGCGCCCGCAGCGCGGTTTCCGAATGAAGGCTCGCGGGCATTGAGCCGGTGGAGGTGGTCGCCTGATCGGTCATTTGGCGGTCTCCCCTTCGCCAGCATTGACGGGCCTGTCGATGCCAGCGTTGGTCATGATGGTGTAGAACACCCAGGACAGGGCCAGGATGATGAGGAAGTAGACGAGGCTCATGGCGGCCGCCTCACCCAGGTTGAACTGACCGATGGCAAGTTTGACGAGGTCGATCGACAGGAAGGTCGTCGAGTTGCCTGGGCCGCCGCCGGTCACGACGAACGGCTCGGTGTAGATCATGAAGCTATCCATGAAGCGTAAGAGCACGGCGATCAGCAGCACCCGGCCCATCTTGGGCAGCTGGATGTAGCGGAAGACGGCGAAGCGTGATGCACCGTCGATCTTGGCGGCCTGGTAATAGGCGTCGGGGATCGAGACGAGACCGGCATAGCACAGGAGCACGACGAGGCTCGTCCAGTGCCAGATGTCCATGACGATGACCGTCACCCAGGCATCGAAGGAATTACCGACGTAGTTATAGTCGATGCCCATCGCGTCGAGCGTGTAGCCGAGAAGGCCGATGTCGGTGCGGCCGAAGACCTGCCAGATCGTGCCGACGACGTTCCACGGTATCAGCAGTGGCAGCGACATCAGGACGAGGCAGACCGGGACCCAGATGCCTTTCTTCGGCATCGACAGGGCAACGAGGATGCCGAGCGGCACTTCGATGGCCAGGATGATGCCGGAGAAGATCAGGTTGCGGATCAGTGAATCGTGGAAGCGCTCGGAGGACAGGATTTCCTTGAACCATTCGGTGCCGTTCCAGAAGAACTGGTTGTTTCCGAAGGTGTCCTGGAAGGCGTAGTTGACCACCGTCATCAGCGGAATGACCGCCGTGAAGCCGACGAGCAGCAGCACCGGCAGGACAAAGAACCAGGCCTTGTTGTTCCAGGTCTTTTCCATGGTCAGTTCCCTCCTCGGCGCGCGATGCGAGCGCGAAACCGGTTCCCGCGTTCGCTCATCGTGCTCCCCTCTCGACGAGCCAGCTGTCGGCATAGAGATTGAGCGCCTGCGGCGCGAAGCGGACGGCGGCGTCGGGCGGCACCTCGGTACCTTCCGCCAGGACCGCGCTGACGCGGTGGCCTGCGAGATTGGTGCGCACGATGCGCTCGGCGCCGGTGTCCTCGACCTTCTCGATGGTCACAGGAATGCAGTCGCCAGAACCGCGGCTGACGATCTCGACGAATTCGGGACGAATGCCGAGTTCGGTCTTCTGGCCCGAGTGAAACCCGGGCATGCCCCCCGACAGCGCGATCGTCTGGCCTTCGACGATGGCGTTGCCACCCTCCATCCGGCAGGGAAGAACGTTCATGCCGGGCGAGCCGATGAAATAGCCGACGAAGGTGTGCCTGGGCTTTTCGAACAGCTCCTCGGGCGTGCCGATCTGCACGACCTCGCCGTCATACATGACGACGACCTTGTCGGCGAAGGTCAGCGCCTCGGTCTGGTCGTGGGTGACGTAGACCATGGTCATCTGGAATTCGCGGTGCAACTGCTTGAGCTGCGAGCGCAGCTGCCACTTCATGTGTGGGTCGATGACCGTCAGCGGCTCGTCGAACAGAATGGCGTTGACGTCCGAGCGCACGAGGCCTCGGCCGAGCGAGATCTTCTGTTTCTCGTCGGCCGTCAGCCCGCGCGCCTTGCGGTCGGCCTTTGCCTGAAGGCCGATGCGGTCGATCATGTCCGTCACGCGGGTCTTGATCTCGGCTGCGGGGACCTTCCGGTTTTTCAACGGAAAGGCGAGGTTCTCGCGGACCGTCATGGTGTCGTAGATCACCGGAAACTGGAACACCTGGGCGATGTTGCGCGCCTCCGGCGTCAGCATCGTCACGTCACGGTCGTCGAAG
>JBBSUS010000293.1:0-4376 GCA_038234195.1 Hyphomicrobiales bacterium
GAAGCTATCTCGACGCGGGACCCGTAGCCCGCGCAATCGAGGGCCACTCTGCCGTGCCGGGGCGCTGATCGAAGGGCCGCGTCGGCTCAAGCGGCAAACACCGCGTCATAGGCGGCAACGATCGCGCGCGCCTTTTCGCCTACGGCTTTTGGCGCATCACCGGGCTTGAACAGGCTGGAGCCGATGCCGAAAGCGGTGATGCCGGCCTTGCCGTAGGCGGCGAAGTCGGTCTCTGAGACGCCGCCAACTGCACCGATCATCGTGCCGGCCGGCAGGATCGAGCGGATCGCGGCGATGCCGCCGGGCCCGAGCGCGCTGGCCGGGTAGAATTTCAGGCAGGAGGCGCCGCAGCGCACCGCGGTGAGCGCCTCGGTCGCGGTGAAGACGCCGGGCATCGACACCATGCCATGGCTCGCGGCCGCGGCGAGAACGGCGGGATCGACATTGGGGCTCACGACCAGTCCGGCGCCGAGATCGGACAGGCGGTCCACGTCGCCGACGCCAAGCACCGTGCCGGCGCCGACCAGGCAGCTTGTCGGCGCGGTCCGGATCGCGGTCTTGATGGAAATGAAGGGCTCGGGCGAGTTGAGCGGCACCTCGATCGCCTCGAAGCCGGCCTCGACCAGCGCCGCGACGGTCGCCTCGGCGTTGCGCGGTTCAAGGCCGCGCAGGATCGCGACGAGATTGCGTTTCAGACTGGGAAATGGCGCGGAACCGTGGGATTTCATCGTTAATCCTCTGACGAAGGGAGCCAGGCGCGCTGCGCCGCGGTGTAAAGGCCGGTGCGGACCGCCATTTCGGCGTCGACAGGCGTGAAAGCGAGTCCGCAAGCACCGAGCGCGGCGGCATAGAGGGCGGCGAGCGGCCCGGAGGCGATCAGGGCGATCGGCCGGGATGGATCATGGGCATTGCCGGCAAGGCGCACGGCCAACGCTGTCTCGGCGCCGATCAGGCTGCCCGAGAGCCAGGCCTTGCCGCTTGCGGGCGAGCCGATGTCGAGCAACCCTCCGGCGCGGACGCGACACAGTTCGGCGAACCAGTCGGCCGGTGCCATGAAGGCCGCGCGGACGGCTTCGGCAAAGGCCGGATCCGCCGTTGTCGGGTTCGGGGCATCATGCAGCGTATGGCGCAGGATCGACTGGCTGGCGATCAGGGTGAACATTTCGCCGGTCATCACGGTCGAAAACCGCTCGATTGTGCCGGCGCGGATCACTGCCCATTTGGAATGCGTGCCGGGCAGGCAGGCAAGGGTCGATGCGTCCGTGTCCTCCCCGCAGGCGCCCAGGGCGCAAGCACCGGCAAGCTGTGTTTCCTCGCCGCGCATGACGTCCGGCGCCGACGGATCGCGCTGGGCGATGCCAGGCAGGATGAGGATTTCGCGGGCCGTGCCCGGCACGCACACGGCGGCACCCATGACCTTTGCCAGATCGCTCGGTGCATCGAGATAGCGCGCCTCGTGCCAACCCTGCCGTGCACCGACCATGCCGCACATGATCACCGGGCAATCCTCGTCGGCGCCCAAGGCTTCGAGATGGCTTTCCAGGATTTCCTCGAAGCCGATCTCCATCGCCGTCGTCAGGCCTTCGCCGCTGCGACGTTCGCCGAGAATGTCGCCGCATTCCGACAGCAGCCAGATCCGAAAACTCGTGGTTCCCCAATCAACCGCCGCGCAGAGGGCATGATTCGCTTTGGACGAGGGCTCTGTGATGAAGATCGGTGCTGGCGATGGCGCTTCGCCGATCGGTGTCACGCTGCTCATCTGCCCATCCTCTCGGCGTCACAACCTTCGGCCCTGCCGTTCGCGAGGGATCAAAGCGGCGGTCGATCTGCGCCCGCAATCGCCAGCGCGCCAGGCCAATCGGTTCAGACCTTTAGCAAAGTCATCGATGACGGCCAAGATGACCCGCCACGGTTGGAACCGCTATAAGTCGCAGGGCCAGATGCGTCGATCTTGCCGGTAATGTATCCACAGACAGGCCTTGAACATCAGGCGGTTACGCGATGCCATCCCCAAAGGGCGCTGGGCAGCCATCTCGCTACGCTCGTCCGATATCGCGGTAAAAATGATCGCGGGTGGGCGAATTCATCGCCGTAATTTTATTTTCGCCACCGCATGCTTTGACCGGTGCGCTCTCGTCTGTATACATTGTTGTTGAAGCCGCCGCTCGTCCTCGCACCGGCGGGTGGACCATTTTCGGAGCCTCCATGAACGCCCCCTTCAAGCCGGAACGGACCCTTCGCTCGCGCGCCTGGTTCGACAATCCGGCCAACCCCGACATGACCGCGCTGTATCTGGAGCGCTACCTGAATTACGGGCTGACCCAGGAAGAGTTGCAGTCGGGCAAGCCGATCATCGGCATCGCCCAGACCGGCTCCGACCTGAGCCCTTGCAATCGCCATCACCTCGAACTCGCCAAGCGGGTCCGCGAGGGCATTCGCGAGCAGGGCGGCATCGCCATCGAATTTCCGGTCCACCCGATCCAGGAGACCGGCAAGCGGCCGACCGCATCGCTTGACCGCAATCTCGCCTATCTCGGCCTCGTCGAACTGCTCTACGGCTACCCGCTCGACGGGGTCGTGCTCACCATCGGCTGCGACAAGACCACGCCGGCCTGCCTGATGGCGGCCGCGACCGTCAACATCCCGGCGATCGCCTTGTCCGTGGGACCGATGCTCAACGGCTGGTTCCGCGGCGAGCGCACCGGCTCGGGCACGATCGTGTGGAAAGCCCGCGAGATGATGGCCGCCGGCGAAATCGACTATGCCGGCTTCGTCAAGCTCGTCGCCTCCTCGGCGCCTTCCACGGGCTACTGCAACACGATGGGCACAGCCTCGACGATGAACTCGCTGGCCGAGGCGCTCGGCATGCAATTGCCCGGCTCGGCGGCGATCCCGGCGCCCTATCGCGACCGCCAGGAGATCTCGTACCTGACCGGCAAGCGCATCGTCGATATGGTCCACGAAGACCTGAAGCCGACCGATATCATGACCCACGACGCCTTCATCAATGCGATCAGGGTCAATTCCGCAATCGGCGGTTCGACCAACGCGCCGATCCATCTCAACGGCCTCGCCCGGCATCTCGGCGTCGAGCTCTCCATCGAGGACTGGCAGACCTATGGCGAGGACGTGCCGCTGCTGGTCAATCTGCAGCCGGCCGGCGAATATCTCGGCGAGGACTATTATCACGCGGGTGGCGTGCCGGCGGTGGTTTCGCAGCTGATGGGCGCGGGCCTCATCGCGGAGGACGCCATGACCGTGAACGGCAAGACGATCGGCGAGAATTGCCGCGGCGCCGAGATCATGGACGCCAACGTCATCAAGCGTTTCGACGCGCCGATCATGCAGCGGGCAGGGTTCCGCGTCCTGAAGGGCAACCTCTTCGATTCGGCGATCATGAAGCTCTCGGTGATCTCCAAGGAGTTCCGCGACCGGTATCTCTCGAATCCGAACGATCCGATGGCCTTCGAGGGGCCGGCGATCGTCTTCGACGGGCCGGAAGACTACCACCATCGCATCGACGATCCGTCGCTGCAGATCGACGAGACAAGCGTCCTCTTCATGCGCGGTGCGGGCCCGATCGGCTATCCTGGTGCCGCCGAGGTCGTCAACATGCGGGCACCGGATTATCTGATAAAGCGCGGCATCACGGCGCTGCCCTGCATCGGCGACGGCCGCCAGTCGGGCACGTCCGGATCGCCGTCGATCCTCAACGCGTCACCTGAAGCGGCCGCCAACGGCGGCTTGGCGATCTTGAAGACCGGCGACCAGGTGCGGATCGATCTCGAAAAGGGCACGGCCGACATCCTGATCTCCGACGCGGAGCTTGCCGAGCGGCGTACGGCGCTCGAAAAGGCCGGCGGTTACCAGTTCCCGGCACATCAGACGCCCTGGCAGGAGATTCAGCGCGGCATCGTTTCGCAGCTATCGACCGGTATGGTTCTGGAATCGGCGGTCAAATACAGGCGGCTCGCCCAGGGCGGCGTCGACGGCACGATGGCGACGGTCCCGCGCGACAATCATTGAAGCCACCGTTCGACCTCTGCCGTAAGGGGCTGCCGAGTGCCGTCCGCCAGGGCTGTGCAGAGAGCCAAAGGGGCGGCTCGCGAAGCGCAGGCCGCTGACAATCGAAACCGGCGCATTGGCGACGGCAAGCATCAATAATGAAGGAGCAACCTCGTCATGGCGAAGCGTCTCGAGGGAAAAATCGCAGTCTGTACGGCGGCGGGACAAGGCATCGGACGCAGGGTGGCCGAGACCTTCCTGGCCGAAGGTGCCACAGTCTATGCGTCCGATCTGGACGCGGAGAAGCTCGCCGGCCTCGACGCCCATGGCGACGCCCACATTGCGGCGCTCGACGTCACCAATGGCGAGGC
>JBBSUS010000294.1:0-4371 GCA_038234195.1 Hyphomicrobiales bacterium
CGAGCTGGGAAGCGTCTGCCTTGGCTTGATAATCTGCACTGCTCATTAGCTCGATACCTTCAAGAGTTCCCAGCCGCGCTCCGTCAGCCGATACCAGAGCGACAGCTGCCAACCGATATCCATCTGAGCGAGCCCGCGATCCACGAGGTAGTCGGCTGATCGGACTTCGTGGCCGGTCAGGTCGCCAAACACGACGCCGATCTCATTGTCAGTGGCGAGCTTGCGTAGGACCTCCATACGGGCTGGGGTGAGTCGGGTGAGGCCGTAGGTCATGAATCCGCGCCGCCGATCCGGGCAATGAAGTGGAATACACTGGCCATGTCGCATCCCATGTCGCGTGGAGTAGCCGAGCCTAACGGGAAACCCCCGTAAATCAAGGGAACTGGCTGCAACATGGATGCGACATGAGAGGCACCCCGCTCAAACCGGGTTGCCTTAGTAACGACTTGAACTTGCTGGGCTTTTGAATGGTACGGTTGGGTGGTCTCGAACCACCGACCTCCGGAGCCACAATCCGACGCTCTAACCTACTGAGCTACAACCGCACGGCAGGGCATTGCCCTGCGAAACGAGGAATTAGTTTTTTTCGGCCGGTCACGCAAGCCCGAACCGGGACGAGGGACCGGAAATCCGCAGGCGAGCACGTTTCGTCGCCGGCATCGTGGTGCTGCGCCGTGTGGTTGGACGGCGTCCGGCTTTTCCGTCGGTCCCGCCCGACCAGTTCGGGGGCATGGACACTGGCGATAGGGAGCTGGCGTCTGGCTATCGGGACAGTGGGTTGCGGGGCACGGCCTCCGACGCCCGACACGAAAACGGGCATCTCCTCGCAAGGAAATGCCCGTTCGTCTCTGCGTCAGCACAGTTGCGTGTCCCGCAAGGCCGGAGCCTTTCCGATGCGGGACCGATGCGCCTAACTTACTTGGCGTTCTTGGCGGCCTTCTGCATGGCATCGCGACCCGGCTTCATCATGTCCTGCGCGACCGACTGGGCCAGCGTCTGCATGGTCTTGGTCTGGTCGGTAGCCATTTCGATCTGCTTGCGGACATAGGCCGTCTGCAGCTCGATGACGTCGGCGAAGGACTTGGCGGCCATCATCTTGTCGAGATGGGCAAAGCCGGTCTCGGCGTTGCTGCGCATGGCGTCGATGGCGTTCTTCGACATCTGGAGCGAACCCTGATGGGCGTTTTCCATGGTGGATTCGAGGGTCTTGGTCGCCTCGTCGGCGGCCGACTTCATGCGGCCGTAGGCTTCCTTCGACTGCTCCATCGACTTCTGCGTCATGGCGCGGAAGGTCTCGTTGAGCTTCGACGGGTCCATGCCCATCATCGCCTGAGTCGGCATGGCGAAAGCGTCCTGATTGTTCTTGGTGTCAGCCATAATGTTTCCTCACGGGTTGGAGTGGTTGCGATCTTCTTGACGTTCTGTTCCGTCGCCTGCACTCGTTACAATCAACGACGGGCCGACGCTTCAGCAGCTGCCGGCGTCTGCCCAATTACATAGCAAATGCTATTGTGCATTGCAACATGACGCAGCGGATTTCCTTCGCAGATGCGATATCGTTAACCCTCAAACCGTTTGGTCGCAGGCATTTGCCCGAAGAAACTGGATTCGCCGCCATCACGCCATTATGAATCCTTTCTTAACATCGACCCTGTTCTGAGATCGGGTCATCCTCTCTCTTGCGTGACGTCACGTGAAGAGGCGTAGACGACGAACCGGAAAGTGAAACGCGCTTCTGATGGCGATACCCAACGCGCCTCCCGCAAACATCGCTTCGGCAAACGTCCCGCTGGCGATGGCGATCATGACCCGCCCCGACGTTCGGGCCGCGCGTGAGCGTGATTGCGCGGTCGCGGTGTTCTCGAGGGACCTGTCGCATATCCTTTGGGCGAGCCACGGCGCGGCCCGCCTGCTGAAACTCGGCGCGAGCGGGCCGCAGCCCGAAGATGTTGCGGAAAACAGTGCGCCGGTGCGCCAGATTCGCGCATCGCGACGCATGCTGACCGCCGGCGGTTCGGCGAAGGCGCTGATCGCCGGTACCGATCGCGGCCTCAGCGCGCCGCTCATCGCCAAGCTCGAATTCATCGAGATCGCAGGATTTGGTGCGGCCGTGCTCGTGACGATCGACGGCGTCAAGCCGATCGAAGGCGTGTCGCGGAACGATGCGCTGCTGTCGGAGGCTGGCATCGGGGCGGTGCTTTACGGCGCGGACGGCCACAGGTCGTCCGGCTCGGCCGATCCGGGTGGCGCATCGACCGAGGACGCGCCGGATATCATGCAGATCACCGCCTTTGCGGACAGTGGTCAGGCGCGGGGGACGATCGAGACCGCCCGCAGCGCCTTCGACGTGGGCCGTGTGAGCGACCACCACCTGGTCATGTTCAGACAGTCCACTTCGATGCGGGCTGTCGGTACGCGCCCCGACGATACCGACGTGCCCGAGGCCGGTGAGCACGAGACCAGCGAGTTCGGGGCCGGACGCAATCGCGGGCTCGGCGCGCTCGTCGAGCGCTGGTATTTCCGTCACCAAGGCATAACGGCTGCGCCGAGCGAGGCCCATGTTGGCGCGCACCCGGATCAGGGCGAGGACGCTCGGATGCGCGGTGACGGTTCGATTGCGGACGAACCGCATCGGCAGATCGGCGAATCGGGTTCCGATTCGGCTCTTTCGGTCGATCGCTCAGCCGATGCCGCTGCAGACGGCACCAATTCAGACCCAGGACCTGCGACGGCTGACGCCGGCAAATCGGGGCCGCTCTCCGACCATTTGCTGATGATGCCCGGACCGCAGCAGGTCTACGGCGCCAAGACACTGTCCACCACACTGTCCACTCCTGCACATGACGAGCCCAGCGAGGACGCATCTGCGGATATCTCTGATCGGGTGGCCGCCGACGCATCGGCGGAGGGCCCGCAGATCGACGGACAGACATTCGGCGCGAGCGCAGAAGCCGACGCCACCGCCATCTCTCAGACCGATGCCGAAGGCACGCCACCGGTCGCCTCGCTACCCGTTCGAGGCGATGTGCCGGATACGGTCAGCCCATTGTCGCAGGCATCCGGGTCGGGGCCATCCGGCGAAGGGCCTTCACACCCGAATTTCCTGCGTTCGAACTGGGGAACGCCGCCCGCCGGCTCGCAGGAGGATAAGCTGTCCGAGACGAGCGACTCAGGCATCGATGGGCCGGAGCCGTCGTTCGACCCGAATCATCGTCTCGATGCGAAGCATCCCGCGACCGGGGCCGAGCGGGCCGCCGCATTGTCGGACCGGTTGGCCGAAGCGGTGTTCGGTTCCGAACAGGGCAACGACACCCCCGATCGTGACGATTCGGAAGCGAGCCAGCGACAAGGCCCGGCTTCGGGATTCAACGCCGATCTGGCGGGTGCCGCGCCACCGATCGACGGGGCAACCGACCGTGCGAAAGAGGCGAGCGCTTCGGCCGGCAACGCCGATGCGCCCGGGCATGACCCTGGCGACGACGGTCTCGTCCAGAACCCCGCCGCGCCGGCATCACTGCCGGAGGCTGCCCATGGGGCGGGCGACGAGAGCGTTTCTGCCATGAATTTCGATGAGGCGACCACCATGCGCGATGACGATGGGGCGGTTGCTTCGAGCGAGGTGCCCGTCGACCCGCACGGGGCCGACGCGGCGCATCCAGACACGATGACAACCGACGATCCGCACAACGAAACCGAGACAAACGGTGCTGCGGGAATTCAGGCCGAGCCCGTCGAAGCGCCGTTCCGCCCCGATTTCGGTCGGTCGGCCGCGCGGTTCGTCTGGCGGATCGATGCCGACGGACGGTTCCGCTCGGTCTCGCCCGAGCTGGCGGCCGCAGTGGGGCCCAAGCCCGCCGACATCGTCGACCGACCCTTTGCCGACGTCGCGCGGTCCTTCGGTATCGACACGGACGGCGAAGTCGCCGGCCTTCTGGCCCGCCGCGACACGTGGTCGGGGCGCACCGTGCTGTGGCCGGTGGAGAACGCCGCCAAGCGGGTGCCGGTGGATCTGGCCGCCCTCCCTGTCTATTCACGCGATCGCGCGTTCGACGGCTTCCGCGGTTTCGGCGTCGTACGGCTTTCGGATGCGGTCGACGCGCCGGTGGCGTTCAACGCAGCGGGCAACCCTGCACACGGCAGCGACGACCGAGGCGGCGCGCCGGAGAATGACGGTTCAGCCGCTTCGGCCGACGTGAACGAGTCTGCATCCTTTGCGGCCTTGCCGGAGGCGGCCAATACCGATGGCCCGAACCCCGAGGATCGCTCCACCGCCCTGTCGGCATCGGAGGCGATGGAAATTCTCGCGATGGTGTCGGAAAGTGCAGAGCCGCAATTTGGCCGCCGCGCCCCCGCCGATCGTCCATCCGTCGC
>JBBSUS010000295.1:0-4358 GCA_038234195.1 Hyphomicrobiales bacterium
AGCCCGGCGATATCGACGAAGGTGATGCGCGTCGCGAGGATGTTGGCGGACTTCGCAATGGCGGCGATGTCCTTGAGGCGCGGATCCGGTACCGGCACGTCACCGGTGTTCGGCTCGATGGTGCAGAACGGATAGTTGGCCGCTTGCGCGGCGGCGGTCTTGGTGAGGGCGTTGAACAGCGTCGACTTGCCGACATTCGGCAACCCGACGATCCCGCATCTGAAACCCATGAAAGTGATCCTTGTCTTGATTCGGTGCGGTGAGGGCCGGAGCGCCTTGGCGCTGCGTCAGTCCTTGCCGAACAATCGTTTCAGCATGTCCGCCATCGGGCCCCTTTCGGGCACCTTGACGGCAGGGCCCGTTCCTCGGGCCTGGCGAATGTGACTCAGTGCTTTGCCGCCCCCCGGGGCGCTCCCCGAAGCGGAGCCCTTGCCCGGCGCTTTGTCGGCCTTCATCGCCGCGCCACCCGCCGAGCCTTTGGCGCCTGAGGGTTCGTCGGAATCCGTCGCGACCTTTACCTTGTTCATGTACAGCGCATCGTCGCCGGCAACGAGGCTTTCCAGATGCCGGGCGACCGCGTCGAGCAGCGGGTCGAGCCACTCGCCGTCGACCTTTGCAAAATCGCCGAGGACATGCGGGTTGACCGCTTGCTTGGAGCCCGGATGGCCGATTCCGAGCCGGATGCGGCGGTAATCGCGGGTGGCGAGATGGGCGTCGATCGACCGGAGGCCGTTGTGGCCGCCATTGCCGCCGCCGCGCTTCACCCGCATCTTGGCCGGCGACAGGTCGAGTTCGTCGTGGATCACGATGATGTCGGCCGGGTCGATCTTGAAGAAGCGCGCCGCCTCTCCGACCGAGCGGCCGGATTCGTTCATGAAGGTCAGCGGCTTGATCAGCAGGACCTTTTCGGTACCGACCATGGCCTCGGCGATCTCGCCGGAGAACTTCTTCGACCACGGAGTCGCTTTGAGTTCGCGCGCGATCGCGTCGATGGCCATGAAGCCGATATTGTGCCTGTTGCCGGCAAAGCGGGAGCCGGGATTGCCCAATCCTGCGATCAGCAGCATGTCCCGGCTCCTTTCTGTTGCGACGGTCCGCGGCGGTCTGCACCCGCGGACCAGTCATGGAATTCAGCGGCGCATCGCGATGGCGGCGCTGCCGGTCCCAAGGTTTACTTGTCGTCGCCGTCCGTGGCGTCGCCTGCGTCATCGGCCGCGACTTCGGTCGACTCGACCTCGTCCGCCGCCGTCTCCGCAGCCTCGTCTTCCTCGGAACGCAGCGCCGCCGGCGTCGCGATCGTGGCGATCGTGAAGTCGCGATCGGTGATCGTCAGTTCGACACCCTTTGCCAGCGTCAGGGCAGACGCATGGACCGAATCGCCGATCTCGAGACCGGTCAGGTCAATCGTGAAGGAATGCGGGATCGAGCCGGCCGGAGCTTCGACCTCGACTTCGTGACGCACGACGTTGAGCACGCCGCCGCGTTCCAGACCGGGCGAGGCCTCCTCGTTCTCGAAATGCACCGGAACGTCGACGGTGACGCGGGTGCGCTCGGACACGCGCAGGAAATCCACATGCATCAGAAAGTCGCGCACCGGATCGAGCTGGTAGTCCTTCGGCAGCACCTTGATGGGCTTGCCGTCGACTTCGATGGTCGCGATGTTGGTGAAAAAGCCGCCGCCGTGGAGCGCGAGGAACGTCTCCTTGTAGGGGATCGCGATCGGCTGGGGATCCTGCTTGTCACCGTAGATCACGGCGGGAATCATGTTTTTGCGGCGCAGATATCTGGCGGCCCCCTTGCCGACCTTGTCGCGCGCCTCGGCTTTGACCGTAAAGGTCTCGCTCATGGCTATCGTCCTTTTGTTGTGAGGTGGTCCTTCAAACCCCGTGTCTGAAACGACGAAAAGCGTCCCGCCGCCCGAAGGTGAGGGGTCCGCTTCACTCCGCGCTGCCTCCAAGGGTGTCCGCGCGGACGCGCTGCCTATAGCGCAAGGCAGCGGCACGGGCAAGATGCGGCACCGGGCCGGTGGGGGTTGCGTGGCGCTGGACATGAGCTGTGCCCGCCAGTCTAGCGGCGCATGTCGCTTCCGGTCAGGCCACGTTCAGGCCATGTTCAGCGAAGAACGGGCATCGTCGCACATGAGCAAGAAAGCGATGACCATGCCAGCGGCCGTCTCCTCGGCGAATGCCCGCCCTGACATTCGCCGAACGCGCGGGCTGTTCGGGCGGGGCAGGACGGGCTATTCAGCCGGGTCTGAAACGGAAAGCTGCGTCTCGATCGGCGAAGCTCCCGTAGTGTCGACGCGTGATCGTGCGGCGGAGGGCCTTATGGTAGCAACAATGGGGCCGATGAGCGAGAAGACCACGAGCCGAAGACGACGCGGCGCTGCCGTTGCGGCGACCGGCTGGCTGGCCGCCGCACTCGTGTTCGGCGGTGCCGCCATGCCGCCGACCGCGACTCCGACCCAGAACGCGACGCAGGAGCCTTCCCTCAGACAGGCTCAGGCGACCCCGGGCGCCGATCAGGTCGCGACGCCGGGCAAGCTCCTGGAGCCTGCAGCAGCCAGCGCGAGCACGACAGTGCCTGACCCGCGCATCACGCAGGCCAAGGCAGGCGTGCCCGCTGTCGCCGATGCAAAGTCCGCTGACACCAAACCTGCGACGGACGACGGAGCCGAAGTTTTGCCGGAGCGGGCAGACCCGAAGATCGCCAAAATGTTCCAAGGCGCGGCGTCCTCCCAGACGGTCACGCTCGACAATTCGGCCTACGCCGACATCCTGTCGAAGCTTGTCGAGGAACGACCGGGCGAATTGACCGTGGTCCGCTACGCGTCGGCAACCAAAGCCGAGAAGAAATCCCTGAAGGATCAGATTGCCAGCTGGGAAGCGGTCGACGCGAGCAAGCTGACCCGCGACCAGAAATTTGTCTATTTCGTCAATCTCTACAACTCCGTGACACTGAATGTCGTCCTCGACCACTATCCGGTGAAGACGATCCGCGACATCAAGATTGAGAAGCCTGCCCAAGGGCTCTTCGCCTCGCTGTCGGGCGCCTTCACCATCGGACCATGGTCGGACAAGCTGGTGACGATCGACGGAACGGCGCTGTCGCTCGACGACATCGAGCATTCGATCCTTCGGCCGATGGGCGACAACCGGGTCCACTACGCCATCAACTGCGCCTCCGTCGGCTGCCCCGACCTAAAGGCTACCCCCTGGACGACGCAGACCCTCGACGAAGACCTCAACGCCGCGGCAACCGCCTATATCGGCAGCCAGCGGGGCGTGCGTAAGAGCGCCGCGACGGACGGACTGCTGCTGTCGAAGATCTACAGCTGGTTCCAGGTCGATTTCGGTGGTTCCGAGGCAGGGGTGATCGAGCACCTGCGCAAATACGCGCCGGCCGCGGATCGGGAGCTTCTCAAGCACACGCCGCGCATCACCGGCTACCGCTATGACTGGAAACTCAACGACGCCAAGACGCTGGGCTGAGGTGCCCGTGCGAGGTGTGGATCGCGACCCGTCTTCCGCGGCAGGAACAGGGCCGGCGCGACCGGACCGACCTTGCGTCGTCCCGAACATTTTCCATCTCGCGTGATCAGCGTGTCGGGTCTATGCTGGCGTTTCCCCTGAGGAAGTTCACGGCGCGTCACAGGGCGGATTTCGTTTTTTGCGGCCGGTGGGGCTCTCATGGGACAGAAGTATCTGACAGCGATCCTTTTTGCAGGGTTTGCCGGTTTCGTGGCGCCTGCCAGCGCGCAGCAGATGGTCGACAGCTACTGCACGTCGATCACCCAGAACGACAAGTCTGCATCGGACGGTTACCGATTGACGGATGCGGGTTCGATCCTGCGCCAGGACCGTGCGAACTTCCATAAATTCCGAGATCCCGACAGGGGCGACGAGTCCGATCGGACTTTTACGACCACAAAGGTCCGAGCCCGCATTCCGGCGATGTTGTCGGCCGGTGATACCGATCGGGCGACGCTACGGGACATCGTCCGCGGCAACCCGAAGATTTGCGTCGATATCTATCGACGTTCGATCTACGTCTACGAGAATTAGCGTTACGCTCGCAAGCGGGCCGTCACACTTCGTTCGTCCTTCCGCATCGCTCGAGTATCGCGACACGGGCGAGGAGCCAGTGCATGTGTCGCGTTCCGTTGCGTTGATGGGCGCGTCGGAGCGCTTGCAACTGCATGTCTTGCGGCTGTGGGCCGGTCCGTCGTTCAGACGCTCGGTTCCGATGCTGCAGCCTGCGCGCAAAGCTTCCTCGATGCAGTGAAGGCGCGGGTCCCTGCTCATCGGGCCCGGTTCCAATGACGACCGCCGCGACATTCTCAATCTCGAAGCCAAAAA
>JBBSUS010000296.1:0-4346 GCA_038234195.1 Hyphomicrobiales bacterium
CAGATGCAGGTAGGGCATCAGCGCCGGCAGGTCGCGATGGGCGGCGATGAGGTCGTCGTCCATGTCACGAGGGTGCGAGGTGGTGTAGCGCAGCCGCTCGACGCCCTCGATTGTCGCCAGGACGCGCAACAGGCCACCGAGGCCGATGGCCTCGCCGTCCGCGCCCTTCGAGGCCCATGCGTTGACGTTCTGGCCGAGCAGCGTGATCTCTCGCACGCCGGCCGCAGCGAGCCGTTCGGCCTCGCCGACGATCTGAGCGAGCGATCGCGAGACCTCGGCGCCGCGGGTATAGGGCACGACGCAGAAGGTGCAGAACTTGTCACAGCCTTCCTGCACGGTGAGAAACGCCGTCACGCCGCGGCTGGCGATGGCTTTTTTGACCGTGTGCGGCAGATGGTCGAATTTGTCCTCGACGGCGTAGTCGGTGTCGACGACGCGCTCGCCCCTGGCGACGCGGGCCAGTGCCTGCGGCAGCCGGTGATAGGTCTGCGGTCCGACGACGAGATCGACGACCGAAGCCCGTCGAATGATTTCGGCACCCTCGGCCTGCGCAACGCAACCGGTGACGCCCACCTGGAGGGATTTTCCGGCGGCTTGCCTTTCGATCTTCAGGTCGCGGATACGGCCGAGCTCGGAATAGACCTTCTCGGCTGCGCGCTCGCGGATGTGGCACGTGTTCAAGAGGATGAGATCGGCTTCCTCAAGCGTCTGCGTCGCCTCGTATCCGTCCTTCGCCAGCGCATCGCCCATGCGCTGGGAATCATAGACGTTCATCTGACAACCATAGGTCTTGATGAAAACCTTGCGCGACTCGGCTGGGCGCGTATGGCGGTCGATCTCGAGGCCGCCATGCGGCTGCGTCACTGAGAGTCCTGTCACTGATACGGGAGTGCTATCGGTCATGCGCCCTTCTGCTGGTCGGCGTGCGCCCTTCACGCCGAGCGTCGCCCCGCGCGAAGAGTGAGCATTAGATCCCTATATCGCCACCATCGGGACGCCGTGCAAGCGGCGAAACCGATTCTGCCGCACGCAGCGGCGCAATTGTCCGGCGATTGTGGCCGCGAAGGCTCGCGGCCAGCATCTTCGCGACAACCGCCTCGCAATCGCGCGCCACCACCTTGCGGTCGCTATCCTTGGTGAACGGGATCGGAGAACCGAAAGAAATCTCGACGTCGACGGCCCCTTCCTTCAGGACCGCCGTCAGATGCGGCATCAGTTCGACATCGCCGGGCCAGGCAGCGAAGGGCCTGCCGCTGCGTCCCAGTGGCAGGCCGCTCGCATGGGTGTAGGCGATGGCGACAGGCTGCACGGCAACGGTCGCTGCGCCCGACGCGACGATCGCGGCTTGGGCGGCGCCGAACAGCGCCGTCTTGAAGGGCAGAACCTCGTTGCCGTCGGAGGTCGTTCCTTCGGCAAACAGCACCATGGCGTCGCCGGCGAGCATGCGGCTTGCGATCGAGTTCGCCTGTTCGCCGGTGCGTCCGCGGGCCGCGCGCTCCACGAAGACCGTCCGCTGAAGCCTGGCTAGCAGGCCGAAGACCGGCCAGTCGGCGACCTCCGACTTGGCGATGAAGGACAGCGGCATCACGGCGCCGAACACCATGATGTCCGACCAGGACTGATGGTTGGAGGCGATCAGCAGCGGCCTGTCGCGGCAAGGCTCGCCGACGATATGCACGCGCATTCCGATCACCCGGCAGGCGATGCGGTGCCAGACCACCGGCAGCCGCTCGGCAAACCGCCAACGGCGAGCAACGGCGAGCCGCTGCAGCGGCGCGAGGACCAGCGTGACAAGCACCAGGACGATGGCCGCAAAAAGCATGCGCGACGTGGCGATCATCGGGACAGCCGATGGCTCGAGCGCCGGCACCGACGCACCGACAAAAACGCGAAATCGAAATCCGTCATGCCTTCAGCGCAAATTCCGCTTCAAGGTCAGCGCGCTGGTGCGATGACCGTCGGGATGGCGGTAGTAGGCCTCGCGGCGCCCGACCTCCTCGAAGCGCAGCCGCCGATAGAGCCTGCGGGCCGCGGCATTCTCCTCGTCGACCTCCAGGAAGAGCGATTCGGCGCCCTCGGCGTAAAGCTGCTGCAGGAGGTGATCCATCAAAAGACGGCCAATGCCGCCACGACGGGCGCGCTTGGCGACGGCAATGGTGAGGATTTCCGCCTCCCCCGCGACGTTGCGGGCGAGGACGAAGCCGATCGGCGCAGCGGTGGGTTGCCCGACGACGCGCGCTACAACCCCCATGCCGCCGGTCTGCGCCAGCAGCGCGCCGAGTTCGTCGCCGGACCAGGCGTGGTCGAAGGCCTCGCTGTGCAATTCGGCGGCCGCGTCGAGATCGGCGTCGGTCAGGGTTGCGGCGACGACGTCCTGCGTCCCCCACCAGCCGTCGAGGAAGGACACCGTCCAGACCCACGGCAGATACCAGTACATCACCCCTCCAATCGGCTGCCTGCTCATCGGCTTCGCTCCCACGGCACCGTCCTGACGCTTCAGCCCCGTCGCCCCGTCCCTCGGGGTTCGACGTCGATGACATCGGTGCCACGCGAGCCCTCCAACCGACCATAGCGATGTCGTGGCGCGGCTTCCATGGCGGATCGACGGGCGGATGCAGTTTAAACGCGAACCGCTTGCGACAGGCTGGCCCCGGAGAACGTCAGTCCAGCCGCCGGGGTGGCCGGCTTGGCGTCGGCGCCGCGCAGATAGAGCGGCACGGGCGGACTGCCGGCCTGACGCGCTGCGCCAAGCCGGGCGAGTGCCGCGATGTCGATGCGGGCCTCGGTCGAGAGCATCGTCAGACGATCGGCGAGGCCCGGCTCTACTGCCAAGACCTGTTGGGCGATCTCGGCGCCGGAGCCGACAAGGAAGAGGCGGCCAGACTGGCGGAAAGGCACGCCTTGCAAGCCGTGAGAGATGTTTCGCGACGTTTCGACGAGTGAAAGAAGAGCTTCGGGCGCAATCGCTACCGGTGCTGCGCGTTCCTCGCCTCCACATCCGTAAAGCGCCGCATAAAGCTCTCCGCGCTTGGCATCGAGAACGGCAAGCACCGCATCGGCCTCACCGAGATCGTGAACGAAGGGCTCGGCCATCGCCTCCAGCGTCGACACGCCGACCGCCGGAATGCCGAGGGCCAGCGCCAGCCCTCTTACGGCGGAGACACCGACCCGAAGACCGGTGAACGAGCCTGGTCCGACAGTAACGGCCAGCCTGGAAAGGTCGCCGTAGCGCAGGCCGGCCTCGGCCAGAACGTCGCCGATGATACCCATCAGCCGTTCCGCGTGGCCCTTGCCGATGACCGGCTCGGCCGATGCCAGCATGAAACCTGTTGCCAGGTCATAGAGACCAGCGGAACAGCGCTCGAATGCCGTGTCGATGGCGAGAAGCGGACCGCTCGTCTGGCCCGCGGTCAAGCCGCCTCGACCGCCTCCACGGCTTCGACCTCGGGCACGAAATGACGCAGCAGGTTCTGGATGCCGTGCTTGAGAGTGGCCGTCGACGAGGGGCAGCCGGCGCAGGAACCGCGCATGTTGAGATAGACCGTACCGTCGCGATAGCCGCGGAAGGTGATGTCGCCGCCATCCTGGGCGACGGCCGGGCGAACACGGGTTTCCAGGAGCTCCTTGATGGTCGCGACGGTGTCCTCGTCGCCCTCGGCGAAGAATTCATCGCCATCCGGCAAGCCGCTGAGGGCCCCGCTCGGCGCCATCACCGGGTGGTTGCCCATGAAATGCTCCATCAGCCCCGCGAGAATTGCGGGCTTCAGATGTTGCCAATCCGGGCCGTCCTTCGTCACGGTCACGAAATCATAGCCGAAGAAGACACCGGTGACGCCATCGATGCCCATCAGCCGCGAGGCGAGCGGCGAGCGCTCGGCGGCATCGTCGGCGGTGCGGAACTCCTCGGCGCCGGTCTCGAGCACGACGCGGCCGGGCAGGAATTTCAAAGTGGCGGGATTCGGCGTCACTTCGGTCTGGATAAACATCGGGTACCTTCCTCGCAGCAAGGCGTCGCAGTCAAATCTGGAATTATTCTAATCTATAGCGCAACACGCTGCTCCCAGCAATGTAAGCAGTCAGCGCCTTCGCCGAAAGAGGCCTACCAAGCCACGAACGGTGCGTTCGCATCGGCGGCCGTTTGCGGAACGCCTCGGCCTTGCGACCTAACAGAGACTGGCGATCTCGTCGTCCGAGAGCGTCGCAGGGATGATCGTCACCGGCAGCGGAAAGGCGGCGCCCTTGCCTGCGACCGAAGACACCAGCGGCCCCGGCCCCTCATTGGCGTCGCTGGCGGCGAGCACCAGGATCTGGATCTCCCGGTCCGCCGCGATCCAGGCAGTGATCTC
>JBBSUS010000297.1:0-4330 GCA_038234195.1 Hyphomicrobiales bacterium
CTGGCCCGCAACGAGGGCCGCGACATCCTTCGTGAGGGTCCCGACATCCTCAACGATGCCGCCAAGACGTGCTCGCCGCTCAAGGCCGCGCTGGATACCTGGAAGGACGTGACCTTCAACTACACCTCGACGGATTCGCCCGACTATCAGACCTCGGCAACGGCCTCGGCGTGAGTTGACGAACGGCGGTGCGAGACACCCTCACCCGGCCTCAGCTTCGCTCGGCCACCCTCTCCCGAATCGGTAGAAGGTGGATGCGAGCGGGAGCGAGCAGACGGGTGTGGGCCTCGCAGAGCGCCAACGATTTAAGAATTCGAACGACCCATTCACACGGATCCTAGGAGATCACACCATGCGTATCACTCAAGGGGCCTTTTCCTTCCTGCCCGACCTTTCCGACGAGCAGATCACCAAGCAGGTCCAGTACTGCCTCGACAACGGCTATGCGATCAACTTCGAATACACCGACGATCCGCACCCCCGGAACACCTATTGGGAGATGTGGGGTCAGCCGATGTTCGACATTGCCGACGCTGCCGGCGTCATGATGGAACTGGCCGACTGCCGCAAGGCCCATGGCGACCTGTACATCCGCCTGTCGGCCTTCGATTCGACCAAGGGCTGGGAGTCGGTGAAGCTCTCCTTCATCGTCAACCGTCCGGCCGTGGAACCGGGTTTCCGCCTGCGCCGCCAGGAAGGCGAGGGCCGCAACATCCGCTACACCACCGAGCCCTACGCCACCGACAAGCCGGAAGGCGACCGCTACGCGGTGTGAGGCTGGAGCGTTGGCCGCCATCCTCGGGCCGACCCCCGAGGATGGCGCAGCACCAGGGTGCGCCGACGAAAACGTCGACGTCGGAGCTCGTGCACGTCGTATCGCGTCGAGGCGTGTAGCCACGATCTGAAAATGGAGGGCATCGAATGACTTATCTGGACCAACTGGGCAAGAATCAGCCCCCCAAGACGTCCGATGCTGAAACGGCGAAGGCCGCAACGCCCGCCGCCTCCGATTTCGCTGGGGACACCTCCACCGAAGGCACGCCGGCCGAGCCCATGCCCGTCTCCATCGACCTGAACCGCGAATATGAAGAGGCCGGCGTCCGCGAAGTGCTGGAGGAACTCGACCGTGAACTGGTCGGCCTGAAACCGGTCAAGAAGCGCATCCGCGAGACCGCGGCGCTCTTGCTCGTCGAGCGGGCGCGCAAGCGCATGGGTCTCGCCCACGACATCCCGACCCTGCACATGAGTTTCACCGGCAATCCGGGCACCGGCAAGACGACGGTCGCCATGAAGATGGCCCACCTCCTTCATCGCCTCGGCTACATCCGCAAGGGCCACCTCGTCTCGGTGACCCGCGACGATCTCGTCGGCCAGTATATCGGCCACACCGCGCCCAAGACCAAGGACATCCTGAAAAAGGCGATGGGCGGCGTCCTGTTCATCGACGAGGCCTACTACCTCTACCGTCCCGAGAACGAGCGCGACTACGGCCAGGAATCGATCGAGATCCTGCTGCAGGTCATGGAGAACCAGCGCGACGATCTCGTGGTGATCCTGGCCGGCTATGCCGACCGGATGGACAAGTTCTTCGAGAGCAATCCCGGCTTTCGCTCGCGCATCGCCCACCACATCGACTGTCCCGATTACGAGAATTCCGAACTCGTCACGATCGCCGAGGGCATGCTGGAACGGCAGAACTATCATCTGGCGGACGACGCGGTGCCGATGCTCGCCGACTATGTCGAGAGGCGCCGTGGGCAACCGCACTTCGCCAACGCTCGCTCGATCCGCAACGCGCTGGACCGGGCGCGCCTGCGCCAGGCGAGCCGGCTGTTCGAGAAATCCGACGGACCCGTCACAGCCGAGGAACTCTCGCGCATCGAGGCGGTCGACATATCGGCGAGCCGCGTCTTTCAGGGTGGGCTCGACAGCGAGCGCGAGCGCGGCAATATCGAGGGCACCAGCACTCAGCGCGCCGAGAAGGAGCCCCAATGAGCAGCCGCCCCGTTATCATCGCCCCGTCGATCCTCTCGGCGGATTTTTCAAAACTCGGCGACGAGGTCGCGGCGGTCGACAGGGCCGGCGCGGACTGGATTCATCTCGACGTGATGGACGGCCATTTCGTGCCGAACATCACCTTCGGGCCGCCGGTCATCAAGGCGATCCGCAAATCCTCGCCGAAGTTCTTCGACTGCCATTTGATGATCGAGCCCTGCGATCTCTATCTCGAAGCCTTCGCCGAGGCCGGCTGTGACCTGATCACCGTTCACGCCGAGGCGACGAAGCACCTCGATCGCTCGCTGCAGGCCATCAAGAATCTCGGCAAGAAGGCCGGCGTCTCGCTCAATCCCTCGACGCCCGAGAGCGTCATCGAATACGTCCTCGACCGGCTCGATCTCGTCCTGTTGATGACCGTCAATCCAGGCTTCGGCGGTCAGGCCTTCATCCCGTCGGTCGTCGACAAGGTGCGCCGGGTCAAACGGATGATCGGCGAGCGCGACATCCACATCGAGATCGACGGTGGGGTGACACCGGAGACGGCACCGCTGGTGGTCGAGGCTGGCGCCGATGTTCTGGTCGCGGGCTCCGCCGTCTTCAAGGGCGGCAGCGAGGCGCATTACAGCGCCAACATCAAGGCGATCCGCGAGGCGGGGACGCACGCTCTTTCGAAAGCCGCCTGAGCGTATCCTTCCCGCGCAAGGTGGTAGACTGCCGCGCGATGCCGGGAGGCTCGCGCGGCTTTTTTGATCGGAGCGCCGAGGCCAGCGAACCCGCTTGCGCTCTTCTTCGGGTCGTCGGCTCACATCCGGCCGTTAACCAACGCAAAATGATGGCGTAAACCTTCGATCGCAAATGGAACCTGTAAGGCAGGATGAGGGTTTTGTGTGCTATGGGACGCCCATAAACAATTCAGGAAACGATCATGACCTCCAAGCTTGCATCCATTGCGCTGGCCATAGCAGTCGGTCTGGGCGGCCTCGCCGCCACCGTGCCGTCCGCTTCCGCGGCATCCGCCACCATCGTCGTTCACGACGGTCACGGCCGCACCATGCATCGCGATCGCCATCACCGTCGCGAGATACGCCGCGAACGGCGCCACGAGCGTCGCGCGATTCATCGCGGGATGCGCCATGAGCGCCGCCACGAGCGCCAGATGCGCCGGCATTATCGCCATCAGCGCCATCAGCGCGCGCCGCATGTCCTGTACCGCGTAAACTGATCGACAGATCGGTCGGGGCGAAATCGCTTCATGAAATGTGGACCGGGGTGCTTCTGAAGCGGGCACCCCGGTTTTTTATTGGGTGCATTCTCAATTTGCCGGGACGACGGGGGCAGGTCCCGACGGATTGGAAAAGCGCTTGCCTCGGCTTGCCGAGTCCACCCGCGGGGTCTTAGACCATTTACCCAAGGCGGCGGTGCGATTTCCTCGCCTCTCACGCAGATCGATGAGGGAGTCTGACGATGGATTTTGCGCCGAGCGACGAGCAGGGGCAGATCTTCGACATGGCCCGCGCCTTTGCGGTCGAGAAGCTCGCGCCCAACGCCGCCGCATGGGAGGCGGCGCAGGAACTCCCGCGCGACGTCCTCGTCGAACTCGCCGAACTCGGCATGGCTGGCATCTACGTGCGCGACGAATACGGCTCGGGCCTCTCGCGGCTGGACGCGGTGCTGATCTTCGAGGCCCTGTCCTATGGTGACCCGTCCGTTTCGGCATTCCTGTCGATCCACAACATGGTCGCCTGGATGGTCGACTCGTTCGGCTCGGACGAGCTGCGCGCCGAATGGCTGCCGAAGCTCTGCTCGATGCAGACGATTGCCAGCTATTGCCTGACCGAGCCCGGCTCGGGTTCCGATGCCGCTGCGCTCAAGACCAGTGCCCGGCCGGACGGCAACGGCTATGTTCTCAACGGCACCAAAAGCTTCATCTCGGGCGCCGGTTTCTCAGATCTCTACGTCGTCATGGCGCGCACGGGGGCCGGCGGTGCAAAGGGTATCTCGGCGCTTCTCGTCGAGAATGGCGCGAAGGGCCTGTCCTTCGGCGCCTAGGAAAAGAAGATGGGCTGGCTCGCACAACCCACGGCAGAGGTCGTCTTCGACGGCTGCAAGGTGCCCGGTGGCAACCTCCTCGGCGAAGAGGGCAAGGGCTTCGCCTATGCCATGATGGGCCTCGACGGGGGACGGCTCAACATCTCTGCCTGTGCGCTGAGCGCCGCCCAGGCCTGCCTCGACAAGTCGGTCGCCTACATGAAGGAGCGCCAGGCCTTCGGCAAATCGCTGGCGGAGTTCCAGGCCCTGCAGTTTCGCCTTGCCGACATGGAGACCGAGTTGC
>JBBSUS010000298.1:0-4321 GCA_038234195.1 Hyphomicrobiales bacterium
CGGCGCGCGACTTTTGAGCGGGGTTGTCGATGTCGAGGAGGCGGGGCCAGCCTTTTCCAACATTGCCGATGTGATTCTGGCCGCGACGCTGGGCTGCGTCGTCGAGGCCTTCTCTGAACGGCACGGGCATGTCACGGGCGGGCGGATCGCGCTGCTCGGGATGGGCCGGCTTGGGAGCCGCGAACTGACGGCAGGCTCCGACGTCGATCTCATCCTGATCTACGATCATGCCAAGGATATCGAACAGTCGGACGGCGAAAAGCCTCTGCCAGTCTCGCTTTACTATGCGCGGCTCACCCAACGTCTCATCGCCGCAATGACCGCACCGATGCGCGAGGGCGTCCTCTACGCGGTGGATTTCAGGCTGCGCCCATCCGGCAAGGCAGGGCCGCTCGCCACGCCCATCGACGCGTTTCGCACCTACCAGACTGCCGAGGCTTGGACCTGGGAGCACATGGCGCTGACGCGTTCGCGGCCAGTGGCCGGTGATATGGGGCTCTGCGACGAACTGACGGAGGCGATCCGCAAGATCCTGTTCGACGGCCGCGACGCTGCGACTGCGTCGCGGGACGTTGCGGACATGCGGGTCCGGATCGAGCGCGACAAGCCGTCCCGCGGACCGCTCGATCTGAAGCAGCGTGCTGGCGGCCTGATCGATCTCGAATTCCTGGCGCAATGGGCGTTGTTGACCGGCCGTGCCGATCTGGGCGCCGTCGGCCGCCCGACGGCGGAGGTGCTCGCCGCGGCCTTTGGCGACGCGAGGACCGAACAAGCGGTTTCGGGCAAGGGCGATGCCGATGCCGACATAGGCGAAGGCGCATCGATGCTCACTGGTGCCATGTCGGCGTTTACCGGCGTCGTTCAACTGCTGAGGCTAGGCCCGCCGGGGCTTGCCAGCCTCGATGAGCTGCCGCCGGGGCTCGGCGAACGCATCGCCCGCGAACTCGGCCTGGAGGATGCGGCCGCGATCCCGGCGGATCTCGAGACGCGGACGGCGACGGTGCGGGCCGAATTTCTCCGGCTGTTGCCATTTTCAGAAAATGCGGACGAAGAGCCAGGGCCAGGGCCGGCGCCGGAGTAGGGCTCGGTTGCGGCGCTTGGGTGAGAATGGACGCGGTCCGACGCGACGCCAACCCTCGTTCCCGTTCTTGCAGCTGTGGTGGTCCAGCTAATTTCGATCTCGGCCACCGACCTGTCGCTTCTGGTGCGCGCCAATCCGACCCGCGGCTTTCGTTCGTTCAGGCGCTGCGCGCGTAACGCTGCGGGTGGTGCATGACGGTCTGTACCCTGGCGACCGCCACTTTGGGGATGCGGATGGCGACAACCGTTCCCTCGTCTACGGTCGAGGCGATGCGCATGCGGCCGCCCTGCAGGTCGACAAGCGAGCGGGCGATCGCGAGGCCGAGACCGGTTCCCTTGCGCGTGCGCGTCAGTTCGTTCTCGATCTGCTCGAAGGGTCGGCCCAGTTTTCGCAGGGCGGTCTTCGGGATTCCCATGCCATCGTCGGCGATGGCGATCAGGACAGTCTTGCCCAGATCACGAATCCGCATGCGCACGCGGCCACCTTCGTCGGTGAACTTCACCGCGTTGGAAAGGAGATTGAGAAGGATCTGCTGGGTGGCGCGACGATCCGCCGTCATCGGGAGCGTATCCGGGGCGGTCACCTCGAAGGCGACGCGTTTCGCCTCGGCCTGGACGTCGATGATCGTCCTCGTCTCGGCGATCGTTTCGGACAGATCCACCGGCTCTGGCGACAGCGCGAAGCGGCCGGCCTCGATCTTCGCCATGTCGAGGATATCGTCGATCAGCCGCAGCAGGAAATGTCCGCTCTGATGGATGTCCTCGGCGTACTCGCCGTACTTCGCACAACCCATCGGCCCGAAGGTCGCCTGTCGCATGATCTCGGAGAATCCGAGAATGGCGTTCAGCGGGGTTCGCAGCTCGTGGGACATGTTGGCCAGGAAGGTGGTCTTGGCGCGCGAGGCGCCTTCCGCTCGGTCCTTCTCGACGACGTATTTCTCGTTGGTCTTTTCCAGATCGCGGCGCGAGGCGGTGAGGTCGCCGATCGTGGTGATCAATCGGCGCTCGCTTTCCGAAAGGCGCTCCTGCTGGAGCTGCAGCTGGGTGATATCGGTGCCGATGGAGACGAAACCGCCTTCGGCGGTGCGGCGCTCCGACAGGAGCAGCCAGCGCCCGTCAGGCAGCAGCGCCTGCGATGCGCGTTCGCCCGGGACAAAGGCTGGGCTCGTGACCGCCTTGCTCTGGATGGGCTTCCGCGCCTTGGCGAGAACGGTCGCCAGCGGCATGCCACGCACGACGTCCGATTCCGAAAGGCCGAAGGTCGCGCGGTACTTCGAGTTGCACAGGACCACGCGGTCCTGATTGTCGCAGAGGACGAAGGTTTCGGAAATGTTCTCGACGGCGCTGTTCAGCTGGGCGCTGGCCTCGTCGGTGCGCCGGGCCAGTTCCTGCTGCTCGGAGACGTCGACGGCGATGCCGATGAGATGGAGTTCGTTGTCGCCGGTGCGGGTGACCTCGGCGCGGGCCCGCATCCAGACATATTCGCCGTCTTCGCGGCGCATGCGGAACGTGCGGTCGAGGCTGGTGATGCGTCCTGCCGCCACGTCGCGGGCGACCTGAAACAGGCTGCCGTCGTCGGGATGCAGGAGCGGCGCGACGTCGGCGAAGGAGAGGACGTTGTCCTTCGATTTGAGCCCGACCATTTCGTACATCGAACGGGACCAGAACATTCGACCCCGACCGATGTCCCAGTCCCAGAGGCCGCAATGGCCGCGCGACAGGGCCGTTTCGACCCTTTGGTTCGATTCGAGGATCTTGGCACCGGCGTCGTCGGCGCGGTTGGCCTGGCGAAAATAGGCGTAGAGGATGACCAGCATGATGATGCTGGTCGTGGCGAACAAAGTGACGTTCACCGACACTTCGTGACGCCAGTCGGCCAGAAGATCGGCCTCCGTCTGCACGAAGATCAGATTGCCGCCGCGGCCGGCGAGCGAGGCGCTTGCGACATAGGCGGGTTCACCGTCGAACCGGGTGTCCTGGACGCCGGCCTGCTCGCCGAACATCAGGAGCGGCTGGGCGTCGCCGATCATTCGGCCGAGGTCCGCGCCGAGATAGCGGTCGTAGCCCGGCATCGCCGCGACGACGATGCCGTCCGGGTCGCTGATCATGGCGAAACGCCCGTGATCGATGAGTTCGGCGGGCAGGGTGCTGGTGAGCAACGTATCGGAATCGGCCGGCATCAGGCCGCTGGCCGCATTGGCTTCGCTCTGCGCACGCATCAGGAGCGTTGCGATGCGCATCTCGTGCTGGGCGTCGGACCTCAAGCTCGAGAGCTCATCGATCAGCCCACCGAAGCGTACGGCGGCGACGAGGCCGAGGAACAGGAGGATAAGGAGAGGAATGATCCGTCCGAGGAGTTTCTCGGATGGGACGAAGGGCTGGAAGCGAGGTGGCAGGCCTCTGCGGAGACCCCTGACGGTGGCAATGGTATCGTCCAGCAGGCCGTAGAATCGTGACAGAATCCTGACGCCCGGCGCGTTTGACGCGTCCGCTTGCATGCCCAACCCCTCGTAACCGCATTTTCACGATTCGGCACGCCGCACATCCGAATCACACCCAATTGAGCAGACCCGAATCAGCTTGTCCAGCGCGCAGATTGCGTTCCTTTCAAGGAGTCAATCAGCCTTGCAATTACTTCAGAGATCTTTCGAGAATATCGTTAACGTCTGTGGATAACGGACCTGCCGACAGGATCTGACGCAACGCGGATTCGGCGTGTCCACGGCGCTCCGGCTCGTAGTTTTTCCAAGACCTGAAGGTGGTTGCGAGACGCGCTGCAACCTGTGGATTGAGCTTGTCGAGGGCGATGATCTTCTCGGCCACCCAACGGTAGCCGGCGCCATCGGCGCGATGGAAGGCGAGCGGGTTACCGGCGGCGAAGGTGCCGATGACGGCACGCACGCGATTGGGGTTCTTCAGCGAGAACTTGTCATGCTCGACAAGTCCGGCCACCGCTTCGACGCTGTTGTGGGCGGGGACGGTCGCCTGCAGGGCGAACCATTTGTCGAGAACGAGATCATCGTTTTCGAAACGCTCGAAAAAGTCGGCGAGCGCTGTCTTCGCGGCTTCCGTGCCCGGAAACCGGTGGGCGAGGATGGCCAGGGCCGCCAGACGGTCGGTCATGTTCGCGGCACTGGCGTAGCGTTCGGCAGCGAGCGACGGATCGCCTGAGGCGGCGGCGAGATAGCCGAGTGCAGCGTTGGCCAGTGCCCGCCGCCCGGCGCTTTCCGCGTCGGGGGAA
>JBBSUS010000299.1:0-4300 GCA_038234195.1 Hyphomicrobiales bacterium
GACCGTTTCGCTGGAATGCCCCAAAACCGTCTTGACGGCGGGGCTGGGTGGGGCGCAACAAGGGCGATCGGAACGCGGTTCGGCGGCCTTGGCGAAGGCCCGGCGACCAACGGAGATCCCTGACATGACCTATCAGCCGAATTCGATCGAGGGACGCGACATCGCGTTCCACCTCCACAGCTACACCAACGCCCGCAAGCACGAAGAGGTCGGGCCGGTGGTGATCGACAGCGGCGAAGGGGTCTACGTCACCGACACCGATGGCAACCGCTACATCGAGGCGATGGCGGGTCTTTGGTCGGTGGCCGTCGGCTTCGGCGAAAAGCGGCTGGTGGACGCGGCGGCCCAGCAGATGGCCAAGCTGCCCTTCTATCACACGTTCACCCACAAATCGCACGGGCCGGCGATCGAGCTCGCGGAAAAGCTCGTCGGCATGGCGCCGGTGCCGATGTCCAAGGCCTATTTCACGAACTCCGGTTCGGAAGCCAACGACACCATGATCAAGATGGTACGCTATCGCTCCAACGCACTCGGCCAGCCGCAGAAGAAGAAGATCATCAGCCGCATCCGTGGCTATCACGGCGTGACGATGGCCTCGGCGAGCCTGACGGGCCTGCCGAACAACCATCGCGGCTTCGACCTGCCGCTGGAGGGCATCCTCCACACCAGTTGCCCGCACTTCTGGCGCGAAGGCCATGAAGGCGAAAGCGAGGAGGCGTTCGCCACCCGCTGCGCCGAAGAGCTCGAAGCGATGATCCAGGCCGAGGGCCCCGAGACGGTCGCCGCCTTCATCGGCGAGCCGGTGATGGGCGCCGGCGGTGTCGTCGTGCCGCCTGCGACCTATTGGGAGAAGATCCAGGCGGTTTTGAAAAAGCACGACATCCTGCTCGTCGCCGACGAGGTGATCTGCGGCTTCGGGCGCACCGGCAACATGTTCGGTTGCCAGACCTACGACATGACGCCGGACATCATCACCGTCTCGAAAGCGCTGTCGTCGTCCTACCTGCCGATCTCTGCGCTGCTGATCAACGAAAAGGTCTACGGGCCGCTCGCCGACCAGTCGAACGAGATCGGCACCTTCGGACACGGGGTCACGGCAGCGGCACATCCGGTGGCGGCAGCGGTGGCGCTCGAGAACCTGAAGATCATCGAGGAGCGCGATCTCGTCGGCAACGCTCGCGCGATGGGCGTCTACCTGCAGGCGGGGCTGAAATCGCTGGCCGACCATCCGCTGGTCGGCGAGGCCCGCGGGGTCGGCCTGATCGGCGCGGTCGAACTGGTCACCGACAAGAAGGCGAAGGTGGCGATGCAGCCCCCGGGCGCAATGGCGGCCAAGGCGTTCGGCATCATCCAGAAGAAGGGCGTCATCCTGCGCGCCATCGGCGACGCGCTGGCCTTCTGCCCGCCGCTGATCGTGACGAAGGAGCAGGTGGAGACGATCATCGCGACGACGCGGGATGGGCTGGACGAGATGGCGGCGGGGATGTGAGGGGAAAGCGGCGAGGGGGCGTCAGAATTTCCGGTCACGGAAAGACTTGTGCTGTCCCGCATGAGGAACCGAGCACCGCTCGCCGTTTCCCATGTTGAAGAGGTTGAGACACCAGTTCGTCTACACGAGACGCTAATTATGTTTATCTTTCGCAAATGACGATCATATGTTGATCGTATGGGGCGAACCGAAACGCCAATTGAATTTGGCAAAGCATGGTTTGGATTTCAGCGATTTGACGGCGTAGTTCTTCGACGGGGCTCGCGTCGAGGTGGCGAAGCATAACGGTTTCTCGCCATCGGAGAATTGTCCGGCGTTATGATCATCGCCGTCGTGTTTCGCCCGCTCGGGTCGGAGGCGTTCTCCGTCATCTCGATGCGGAGGGCGAGTCGGACTGAAAGGAGCAGCCTATGAACGGCAAATGGCCCAGTTTCGAGACGCATGACCTCGGCCCGGACGACGACGCCGAGATGACACGGCGATGGGAATCCTACAATCTCCAGATGCAGGCGCTGATCGCCACCGGCGCCTTCCATCAGGACGAAGATGGATGGTGGGTCGAGACCGTAACCGGTGAATTGGTCGGCCCCGATCCCGAGATCGAACGCCCACTATCAGTTGAGGAAATCGAGAAGATGGTCCCTTTCGCGCAAGCCAGTTCCGACATGGCCGACGCCATCGAACGCTCTCGCGGGGATCCGTTCGAAACGGCGGCTGGCCGTCACTCGGCCCGGAGACGCTGAGAAGGTATACGTTTCGAATTCGGGCGGCATGCCGTTTAGTCCGAAGACATCCTAGCGCTCCGGCTCTCGCGCGGCACTCTTGACCGGCAGCGATTGCTTGCGTCCTGACGACGATGGTTCCAGGAACGTTAAAAAGAATGCGTTATTGTGTTTCAGCGGCAAGATCAGTCGATATCGACCGCATTGACCGGTGACGGACGTTCCCATCGAATGCGGAAGGACTGAACTTTGGCGACGGATTGGGAACCTAACTTAAATGCCATTCAAAAAAATCCTAGGATACCAAGCAATATATATTATAGCATCAATCTTTTTTCGCGCACTTTTATTGTCGATGTTAATTTATTTTCCTAGCATACCTGCGAGTGGCATCGCCGTTAGCATTTCAATAATGTTTTTTTCTTGCTATTCAACACTTTATTTTTATGTTAAGCGCGAGCAAAGCGCACCATTTGGTCGAGAATATTGGATCATGGTGGCCACAAGTGCATTTGTCTTTTTTTTATTAGATTTATTCATATCTTTCGCGACCATAATTGCCTACCATCTTCCATTTCCGTCACCTAATACACTGTTAATAATATTAGTAGTTACAGCAATAATAGGAATTACAGGGAATATGGTTGGATATTCTGAGTATTTTTCACGAAGATGGCTTGGATGAACCAAAAGGCATTCCGCGCTCGGACCTGCTATGTAAGTGTTGTAAAGTTCGCTCCCTTGTCCAACCCATTCCGCGAACTGGTACTTGCGATGAAAGTTCCAAAACGGTCAGGCTCCCTTTCTAACGTATCCGGCCTCAGAATCTGAAACAGAAGCATTGTAGACTGTTTCAAGCCCTCAGAGGTTCTTCCCGTCATCCCTCAAATCTTTCGAAATCAGCGAGGCGCACGCCGAATCCGGTTAGCGCTAGGGGCTCCAGCGTTTCTTCGGCGGCGTAGTCCAGAACCGAAGCGTAATTGCCATCTTCGGGGTCACTGAACACGCGGGTTCGAAGCTGGCGGCCGTCGATGACCCAGAGTTCCCTGACGCCGAAGGAGGCGTAGATCTGCGCCTTGCGGCCCCGATCGTAGCCGAGGCTCGAAAGACCGATCTCGATCGCGAGATGGCAGGTGCCGCCGGCGAGGCGTTCGAGGCCTGAGGTGCGTTCGAAGACGACGAAGTCGGGCTCCAGGAACGTGTCCTCGGACAGGCGGAAGGTGGTCTCCGTGATGGTCGCGAGCGCGCGCGGCAGGTTGCGGATCAGGAACTCATTGAGCCACATCTTGATCCGCTCGTGCCTCAATCCCTTTGGCGACATGGGGACGATCTCTCCGCCGATCAGTTCGAACCGCTCGTTTTCCGCCATGACGCCCGCTGCGACGAAGGCCTCGATCTCCTGGACGGTGAAGCGGCGTCGCGGAAGGCCTTCGGCGGCCCGGGTCGTGTTCGGAGGCGGCGCGTCGTCTTTGATGAGGTCTGCGAGGAGCACGGACATCGCGCATCACCTTCTCGGTTGCCGATCGTTGGATTAAACCTTGGAATGCGCGAAAGTTGCAAGAAGCCCTTCGATGCGACCACGCCGACCCACATCGACGCTGTCATATTGACATAAACATATCTTTATGTGATCTGGCAGCAGCCAGAGGACACGACCGCCATGACCGACATCACCGACGCCCTGTTCGGCCCTCTCACCGAGGGTCGCAATCCGACCGAAGCCGCTGCCGCTCTGAAGGTCGCGATGGCCGAGCGCATTCTCGTGCTCGACGGGGCGATGGGCACGGAAATCCAGCTGCTGCGGCTTGGCGAGGACGATTTCCGCGGGCATCTGTTCGGCGCCTGCGAATGTCACCTTCAGGGCAACAACGACCTCCTCAACCTGTCGCAGCCCAAGCAGATCGAGGACATCCACTACGCCTACGCCATGGCGGGCGCCGATATCCTCGAGACCAACACCTTTTCCTCCACGACGATCGCCCAGGCCGATTATCAGATGCAGGATCAGGTTTATGAGCTGAACCGGGACGGTGCGCGGCTGGCGCGGCGGGCCTGCATCCGGGCCGAGAACGCGGACGGCAAGCGCCGC
>JBBSUS010000300.1:0-4296 GCA_038234195.1 Hyphomicrobiales bacterium
GATGGAATGCTTAACGACTCGCGATGGAATGACGCCGTCTCGCTTTCTCGCGCCCTCTGGGTCCTCAGCCTTGCCGGCGCTCCGGCATAGCGTTCGATTCGCTGGAAAATCCCATGCTCACTCCAGGATCTGCTTGGCGATCGCCGAGTAGTTTCCGTCGAAATGGTGGCCGCCTTCGGTCGTGACGATTGTTGCGCCGGTCCCGTCGAGAGCAGGACAGGCGCTGTCGCCCGCGTCGTCCTTGCCGTAGAAGCACTGCACGATCCGGGCTGGTAGCTTGGCAAGTTGCGGCTTTATAGGCTGGCCGCTGTGCGAGATCCCCAGCCAGCCGGTGACGGAGACCTGGAAGTCGGCATATTTCGAAAGCGCGAGAAGCGAAATACGCTTGACCATCGCCTGGTGGGCCGGATCGAGTGCGAGATAGGTCGAAGGCAGGATGTCGGCACCGAAGGAATAGCCGATGAGGTAGACGTTCTTCACCTTCCAGGTGCTGGTGTAGACGTCGAGGATGCGGGTCAGCGCGGCGGCGGTCTCCTCTGGTGTCCTGGTGCGCCAGAAATATTGCAGCGAATCGACGCCGACCACCGGAACGCCTGACTTCTGGAGCTCCTGCCCCACCACCTTGTCGAGATCGCGCCACCCGCCGTCGCCCGAATAGATGACGGCCATGGCATTGCGGTTGGGCACTGCGTCGAGGATCGCCAGCGGCAGGTCGGCGAGCGGCGTTTCGGCTTCCGTCAGCACCGGCGCTTTGAGTGCGCGATACGCTGCTTCGAAAAGCGTCTCGGCGGTGTCGGTGATGTCGATGGTCGGCCAGATCCGCTCGAGCTTCTGGCCATGGGCGCGGCCGGCGTCCGGCGCGTCCGGCGTGTAAATGATTTCGACGGGGTCGGGCAGCGATCCCGGCGTCAGGGCGTAGATCGTACCCGACGCGGTGACCGCCTTGTCGGCCGGCGTGCACAGCGTCGTCTCGATCGGCAGGCGATCGGTCGGATCGATCGCCACCGTACGCTCGATCGTGGCGTCCGGGGTCTGCGCGGCGATCGCCAAAGCGAGGGTGCCGCCGACGCCGAAGCCTGCGACGATCGGCAGTTGCAGGTTGGAGTTGCCGAGATTGCGCTGGATCGTCTGGCTGAATGCCTCGATGCCGGCGACGAGATAGACACAGTCGTCGCTGTCGTCGCGGTTGATCGCGGCCAGATAGGTCGGCAGGTCGATGCCGACGACGATCGATCCCGAGGCCTTGAGTCGCTCGGCGAACGCGTTTTCCCTGTCGGACCAGCCGCCGATGTCGGAGATGATGAAGACCTCCGAACGCACCGCGCTGGGCGCGGGCTGGAAGACGACAGGCTCGTCCTGGGGCGTGGCGGAGGCTGGAGCGTCCAATGCCAGCCCACACGCCAGCGTGACGCAGGCGGCGGCCAGCCGGGCGCAGAATCGGAACGATCGGATCATTTCGTCACGACACCCTTCAGATCCCCGGCGATCAGCTGCGAGGCGTCGGCCAGCGCGATCGCCGGCGACAATCCGCCCGACACCGCGAGATAGCGTGGCTGCCAGTCGGGATCGAATTTCGATTTGAAGGCGCGCAGGCCGCGGAAGTTATAGAAGCGTTCGCCATGCTGGAAGACCATCCGTCCGACCCGGTTCCAGAATGGCGCCGCGGGGCCAGCGACGAGGCCGGAGAAGGGCGCCATGCCGAGATTGAAGGTCTCGTATCCGTCGGCTTTCAGGTGCAGCATCAGCTTCAGGAGCAGATATTCCATGGCGACCCGCGGTGCGTCGCCCGAAAAGCGCATCAGGTCGATCGAACCCTCCGCTTTGGTCGCGGTGACCAGCACATTGGCGAAGGCGACGAGGCGACCTTCGAACCGCAGGATGGCGACGGGCTGGGCGTGCATGTAGTCGCGATCGAACCAGCCGACGGAAAAGCGCTTTTCACGGGCCTGCTTGTCGGCGAGCCAATCTTTCGACACGCATTCGAGCTCGGGATAGATCGCCGGTACATTTTCGGTTTCGACATAGTCGAAGACCAGCCCATCACGCTCGCCGCGATTGAACGTGCCGCGAAGCCCGGCGCGCCTGGAGCCCTTCAGGTCGAAGGTCACGAGGTCGACCACGGCGGATTCGCCGAGCTTGATAGCCTGCAGCCCCGCGTCCGCACAAAGCGGCAAAATCCAAGGTTCGGACTGATAGAACACCGACCGCGCGCCATTCGCGCGGGCCATCTCGACGAAACGCCAGATCAGTTCGGCAGCGGATTTGCGGTTGCCGAGTGGCTCGAGGAACGCGATCCAGGTGCGCCCGCGCCGGCCATACATGAGGAAGGCGTCCCCGGCGGCCGAGAACAGGATCGACTTGTCGCCGGACCGCACGAGGTTGGCGTCGGCGATGTTCTGGGTCTGAACGATCGCGGCTGCCCTTTCGAGTTCCTCGCCGGTCGGAGGCAGGACGGCGCCCTTGGCGGTGCGCAAGAGGCTCCAAAGCGCCACCGCGGAGGCGCTGACAGCGATGCCGAGGAAGGCGCGCAGGCTGCGCGGGGCGTTGGACTCGAATTCGAAGTCGATCCAGATCTCGTGGCGATAGGCGACGTCGTCGTAGGCGAAGAACAGCACCGCCCCGGCGGCGACGATAACGATCGCGATGGCAAAGACCCACTGGCCCGTCAACGCCTCGCGAAACAGCGAGGCCGGCCGGTCGAAGCGCCGCTTCGACAGAAGCAGCGAAACCACGAGCACGACCAGGAACCCTGCTTCGAAAACCGCGACCGCCTTGATGAAGCACAACAGAATTGCGGCGATGGCCGTGCCGACCACGAACCACCATGCCCCGTCGAGCCGCTGGGCGATGCCCCGCGCACCGGCGATCATGAAGACGCCGAGGACGCCGGAGGCGAACTGCGCAATCTCGACCAAAGCAAGCGGAATCTCGAGGGTCTGGGACAGGAACTCGATGTCCGGATCCGGCGTCGGGGTGACGCTGGAGAAGACCAGCATGGCGCCGGCGACGACGGTCAACGCCGAGATCACGAGGGGCGCGATGCGCGCGGCGGCATCCGCCGTGCGCTTGGCCGCCGGAAGTCCCGCGACCCGCCGTCCCTCGACCCCTGCCACCAGCACCGCGGCCGCCATCAGCGGCAGCACATGGTAGATGATCCGATAGGCGAGCAGCGACGACAGCACCGCTTCGGCTGGCACCTTCATCGGCAGGGCGCCGAGGATCACCGTCTCGAAAACGCCGAGGCCGGCGGGCACGTTCGACAGGATGCCGCTGGCCACCGCGAGCACATAGACCGCCACGAAGCCGACCAGACCTGGCTTGCCCTCCGGCAAAAGCACATAAAGGACGCTCGCCGAAAGCACGAAATCAACAACCGACACGGCAAGTTGCGAGCTGGCAATCTTCGGCGACGGCAGCGCGAAGCGTCCGCCGGGATGGGCCTGCCCTCGCCTGAACAGCACCGCATAGCTGGCCGCAAGCGCCACGAGCCCTGCCGCAGCACTGACCTGCAGGACGATGGGCTCGATGCCGAGCGCATGGGAGATCGTCTTCTGCGCGATCAGCAGCGCCACCATGCCGCAGACGAGAAGGCCCCCGGCGAAGGCGGCGGTGACGAAGCCGATGACGCCGGCGATCTGTTCGGGCAGAAGTTTTAGCCGCGAGTAGAAGCGATAGCGGATCGCCCCGGCGCTCAAGGGCCCGAAGCCTGCGGTGTTGCCGACAGCGAAGGCGCAGAAGGAGGCGAAGGCCACCTGGTAGAGCGGCCGCCGCGCGCCGACATGGGCGAGCGCTACCACATCGTAGAACACCAGGGCGGCGAAGCTGAGGGCGGTAAAGAGGATGGCAAGGCCGATCCGGTTCGGTCCAAGCGACAGCGCCGCGTCGACGACGTCGTCATAGCTGACGTCGCCGGCAAACCCGCGGAGCGCCAGGAGCACCAGGCCGAAGACGACGACGATGATCAGGAGGCCGACGCCGCGCCGCACGGCGGGCAAGGCGACCAGCGCACGCCACCGCGGCAGCTGCGTGGGCGCCGTCTCAGAGAAGGCAGATGGAGGGGGTTCGGACGACGCGTCGGACATGAAAGCCACACCCATGCAGCACGACCAATTCGAGTAGGCAAAGCCGAAGGACGACGGGAGCCGGCCTCACAGCGCACCGCTCGCACAATCGTTTCGGCGAACGCTTGTGTTGAAGTCGCAGGCCTCTATCACCAACCGCCACGTTTCGACAATCAACGAATGGAAACATTTCGCCTTTCGGGTGTGGACATGTGGCCGTGGCGGACACGCGGAC
>JBBSUS010000301.1:0-4294 GCA_038234195.1 Hyphomicrobiales bacterium
ATGTAGCCGATATCGTGCGGCTGCATGCCCGCATCGGCGATGCCGGCCTTGATGGTGGCGATGATCGGCGAGCCGTCCGGCTTGGAGCGGGTGCGGTGGAAATCGTCCGCCCGCTCGCCGCAGCCGTGAATGACGCCGAGGATCTTCGCACCGCGCGCCCGGGCTGCCGCCAGTGATTCGAGCACGAGCGCGCCAGCGCCTTCGGCCATCACGAACCCGTCGCGATCCTTGGAGAAGGGTTTCGACGCCTTCGCGGGGTCCTCGTTGTTGGTCGACAGGGCCGAGAGCAAGGAGAAGCGGATCAGCGATTCCTGGCTGATCGAACCGTCGGTGCCGATCGCGATGGCGCGGTCAGTCTCGCCGCGGCGGATCGCCTCGACGCCGAGCTGGATGGCGCTGGCGCCGGAAGCGCAAGCGGTCGAGAGCGTGATCGGCAAACCGCGGGTGCCCAGACGGTCTGCGAGGAGCTCCGAGATTCGGCTGCACTGGGTGAGGTGATAGATCGAGATATCCGGCTTTTCGCGGGCGATCTCCAGCAAGCGATCATAGCCAGCCTCGTCGCGCGCTTTCACCCCGAGCGTATCGCCGAGGGCGTCGAGCGAGAGGCGATGGCGCCATTCCATCTCGACCGGGGGGGCAGCAAGAAACAGCGGGCCGCCAAAATCGTCGTCCGGAAGGCCGGCCATCGAGACTGCCTCCGAGCCCGCGGCCTCGGCCATCAGGAAGGACAGGCCGGTCGACGAGTCGGAGCCGGGGCCCATGAAGTCGACCGAGCCAGAGATGGTCGTGCGGAGGCCATCGGTCGAGAAGCGCGTGATGCGATGGATGCCGGAAGTACCCGAGGAGAGCGCGGCCCAATTGTCCTCGATGCCACGGCCGAGCGAGGACACGACACCGAGGCCGGTTATGGCGACGATCGGACGGCCGAGAAAGTCGGTGTCGGGGGAGGGGGTGCTGGTGCTGCTCATGGTGCGAACCTTCAGGACCTGCGACCGCGCGCGGCGTCGAGCACGATGACGCCCTCGCCGTGGAGATGCCCGAGCGTTGTGACGAGAGCGCGTTGCGGCGGCTCGTCCGCAATGCGCTCCTCGCCGCTGTCGAGCGACGAAAGGATAGCGCCGCGTGAAAGGGCGGCGGCGGCGAGGGCTACACCGCAAGGCACCTGCGCCTCGAAGGAATGCCCGAGCAGCGTGCCATAGGCGCGCACCGGTGCGTCCGGCAGTGCGGTTTTCAAAACCTCGCGCTCGACCGCGCCGAGTTCGGCAATTCCGGTGGCGCCGGACAGGACGATCGTCTCGGTTCCCGCTGCGCCGCCGGCACCATCGGGAAGGGCCTCCGCCATGAGCCGGGCAAAGCGGTTGGTCGTCTGTTCGGGATTCCGCCGACCGCGGTCGCCCGCTGCCGAGACGAGCCGGGCATATGGCACCACCGAGCGCTCGGCGGCGTGCTCTGCTGATTCCAGGATGAGGAAGGCGCCGACACTGCCGACGGCGATACCGTCATGCGGGGACGCGCGCGAGGAGACCGGCCGCCACTCGTCGCGCAGCATCAGGCCGGCAAGGTCGAAGTTGAGGATCAGGTCCTTGCGCTCGGCCGAAAACGATCCCCCGACGAGGCAGATGTCGCTCTGGCCGGCAGCGATGCGCGCCCGGGCCGAGCCGATCGCCGAAATACCGGCAGCCTCTTCACCCATGAAGGTGCGCGAGGAGCCGGTGACCTTGTGGACAATCGAGATGTTGCCCGCGAGCAGGTTCGACAGTTGCGAAAGAAACAGCGTGGGTCTGAGTTCGCTCGACAGCGTCTCGTTGATCACCTTCTCGACGTCGTTGGAGCCACGGGCGCGGTCCATGACCATGGCGTCGACATTGGTGTCGCGTTCACCCCCGCCGGCCGCCACCACCATGTCGATCTTGGCGCGCACCGCCTCATCGGCCGGAATTCCAGCGTCTTCGAGAGCGAGACCGGCTGCATAGGTACCGAGCTTCTGCCACGTCTCCATCTGGCGCAGATCGCCACGCTTCGGAATCTGCCGCGACCAGTCGACGGGGCCGAGAGGATGGACGAAATAGGGGGCGTAGGTCTCGGTGTCGCACTTCGGCTGAGGGCCCTCGGCCCGAGTCATCGCGTCGAGATGAACGTCGATCCCCTCGCCGAGCGAGGAGATGAGGCCGATCCCTGTGATCACCACGTCTCTGACTGTCTCGGTCATTTGAATGTCCATGCTGGCATGGCTGCAGCGCCCCGGGCGCTGAACTGCGCGTGCGATGGCGCAAACGGGGCGACGGAAGGACGCGCCCTGCCGACACGGGAGGGCAGGGCCTCGATCCGGTTCAGCCGGCGACCTTTGCCGCCCGCAATTCGTCGATCTTGGTGCACAGGTTCTTCAGGACAAAATATTCCTCGGTCGGAACATCTCCGTCATTGACCTCCTGCGTCCACTTCTCGAGCGGAATCTTGATGCCGAATTCCTTGTCGATTGCAAAGACGATGTCGAGAAAATCGAGGGAGTCGATCCCAAGATCATCGATCGTGTGGCTTTCGGGCGTGATTTTGTCGCGATCGATCTCGCTGGTCTCGGCGATGATGTCCGCGACCCGGTCGAATGTGGAAGACAATGCTTTATCCTTGGACGAGGGTCGGATGTCGATTTTGGCGCGAAGCTATAGGGAATTCGCCTCGAAAAGCAAAGCCGCGATGTTCTGGCCCGATTTGATCCTGTGGCGAAGACCATCCAACGGCCATCACGATGGGCGCTTGCCCAATCCACCGGCGACTTTCGGGTTTCGATGCTGGGCTGGCAACCGGCGTTCGGTTTGTGCCCAAAGGCCAGATACACAGTACCCCCGGTGAGGGAACAGTGACCGTCGCTTTGCGTTTGAGTTTGGCATTGACGGTAAGCCGCGTACGGCATCGCGCAGGTCTCAGGGTGGACGACGTTTCGGCCGCGGTCGAGACGGTAAGCCATGGTGCAAACCGCGGGCAGGCTTCGACGGAACACCCCTCGACGGACATGTATTATGGCTTCGACCGACCGCAACACACAAGTCGAGGATGCAACCGTTTTGACTCTCCACACCGGGCGGCAGCTTCTTCTCACCGGCCGTCTCGTGAGGGCAGCAACCGTGCTGGGTCGCATAACCGCACGGGTTCATAAGGCAGGCTACGGGCTTTCGGGATCGGAGTTCAACGTGATGGTGGTCCTCGGCGATGCCGGGTCCTTGCCGTTGACCTCGTCGGCCATCGTCGAGACCACCGCGATGGACAAGACCAAGGTGAGCCGCGCCGTGTCATCTCTCGATCGCCGGGGCTGGCTTTCGCGTACGCGAGCACAGGCTGATCGCCGCTTCGAGTTTCTCGAACTGACGCGCGACGGCCGGCGCTTCTTCGACGATTTGATGCCGCTCCTCAAACGGGCGGAAGCGTCTGTCCTTGAAGGGATGACCAACCAGGAGCGCGATGGCCTCTGCCAGGGCCTGAACGCTCTCGATCGGGCGCTGAGCGTTGCTGCGATCGGCGCGCCGGCGGAAGCTCCGTCTTCGGAGGAGGACTGAGCGCAGAGGAAGCAGAGCGCTTCGGCTTAGGGCGATCGTGCGGAGTCTCGAAGGCGCATGCGACGCAATTTGGCTGAGACCCGTCGGCTTGGAATCGTCTCGCAGTCGCCTTATGGGATGCTTATGCCGAAGCTAGACCCTCTCATCCCGGCTCAGTCGCAATCCGTTCCTGATGGCTCCGCGCGAAGGTTTGCGGTCGCTCCGATGATCGACTGGACCGATCGCCACTGCCGGTTCTTCCACCGCCAGCTGACGTCGCGCGCCCAGCTCTACACCGAGATGATCGTTGCCGATGCAATCCTTCACGGCGATGTCGAGCGACTGCTTGGCTTCAACGACGCCGAACATCCCGTCGTTCTGCAACTCGGCGGCTCCGATCCCGAGAAGTTGGCAGCCGCCTGCCGTATCGCCAACGGGTTGGGCTATGATGAGATCGGCCTCAATGTGGGATGTCCGTCCGATCGTGTGCAATCAGGCACTTTCGGCGCCTGCCTGATGCGCGATCCGGCGCTGGTCGGCGAATGCCTGGCGGCGATGGCCGAGACGAGCGATGCGCCAGTCAGCGTCAAATGCCGCATCGGAGTCGACGATCAGCAACTCGGGCGGACGGGCCACGACGGTCCCCCATTCCTCGCCCTTGCGGATCGTCACGTGCTCAGGTCTCCACGGAAGGAGCAGCGCTGTCGGAAACGACACCGCGAAACGCTGCCGCCGCCGCATCGCCTGCGGCCCGACGCGTCGCC
>JBBSUS010000302.1:0-4284 GCA_038234195.1 Hyphomicrobiales bacterium
GCAGGATGTTGGCGGGCTATGGTTTCGAACTGGGCGACTGGCCCGCCTTCGTCGACTTGGAAGTCGGCTATCGATATCGCCTCGGTGGACGCGCGCCGGATGAACTGCGGGGCGATGCGACCTTTGGCATCCGGCCCTTCAAGCATGTGCAATTGCTGGTCCAGGATTTCTCGACGATCTCTGTCCGTGAACCTGAGGATGTCGATCCTTACGACTATCACAAGCTGCAGGGCTCGGTGGTCTATGATCTGAGTGAACAAGGGTCGGTGCATACGGGCGGCTTCGCGACAATCTCTGGCCGCAACGCACTGCAAGAACGTGGCGTGATCGCGGCGGTCTGGTACCGGATCTGAGCGTCTTGCCGACCGCTCTTTCCATCGGCGGAGTTCTTTCCCTGATCTTCCGCTTGGACCGTTGCGGGCCCTGCTCAAAAATGACAGGACAGCCGGCAGGATGCCGGGCGCGACCGGCCGGATCGATGGAAGGCTGACGGCCATGGCGAATTATCTGGGACTTGATCTTGGCACATCGTCGCTGAAGGCGCTGCTGATCGGCGAGGACCAGCGAACGATCGGCTCCGCAACCGTGCCGCTGACCGTCGAGCGCCCGCATTTCGGCTGGTCGGAGCAGGCACCGCAAAGCTGGATCGCAGCCTGCGAAAAAGCGCTGGCGCAGCTGAGCGCCGAGCATCCGGAGGCACTGGCAGCAACGGCCGGCATCGGCCTCTCTGGCCATATGCACGGCGCGACGCTGATCGGCGAGGGCAACGCCGTTCTGCGCCCCTGTATCCTGTGGAACGACACGCGCAGCCACGCCGAAGCCAGCGAGCTCGACGACGACGAATCGCGGCAGATCACCGGCAACATCGTCTTTCCCGGCTTCACAGCGCCGAAGCTCGTCTGGGTGGCACGCCACGAGCCCGACATCTTCGAAAAGGTCACGCTTGTGCTGTTGCCGAAGGATTATCTACGCCTCTGGCTGACGGGCGAAGCCGTTTCCGAGATGTCGGATGCGGCCGGCTCGGCTTGGCTCGACACCGGCAAGCGCGACTGGTCGGAGCGGATGCTTCAGAAGACCGGCCTTTCGATTGACCATATGCCAAGGCTCGTCGAAGGCACGGAGGTGTCCGGCACACTCAAGCCCGATCTCGCCAGCCGCTTCGGCATGAACGGCGATGTGGTGGTTGCCGGCGGCGGCGGCGACAATGCGGCTTCGGCTTGCGGCGTCGGCGTGGCCGAGCCCGGCACCGGCTTCCTGTCGCTCGGCACGTCGGGCGTGCTCTTCACGGCGGTCGCCGGCTACGATCCGGCGCCGGAGACGGCGCTGCACACCTTCTGCCATGCCATCCCGGGCGTCTGGCACCAGATGGGCGTGACGCTATCGGCCGCCGGCTCGATCGAATGGCTGTCGCAGCTCCTGAAGGAAAAGCCGTCGGCGCTGACCGGGGCCCTCGGCGAGACGCTCGAAGAGCCAGGGCGCCTGATGTTCCTGCCCTATCTTTCCGGTGAGCGCACGCCGCACAACGACGCCGACATGCGCGGCGTCTTTGCAGGGCTGCAAGCCGATACGGACCGCGTCGCCATGACCCGCGCGGTGCTGGAAGGCGTCGCATACTCCATGCGCGATTGTCTGGAGGCGGCCGGCGACAATCCACGGCCCGAACGCCTGATCGCCGTTGGTGCCGGCTCTCGCTCGGCCTATTGGCTGAAGCTGATGGCGACCGTCCTGAACGTCGAGATCGTCGTTCCGCAATCGGGCGACTTCGGCGCAGCCTTTGGCGCGGCACGCCTTGGCCTTTGCGCCGCGACCGGCAGGGACGTGGCATCGGTCATGACGGAGCCGCCGATCGCCGAGCGTTTCGAGCCCGACGCGGACAAGCACGAAGCCTACGAGGCCGCTTACAAGCGCTACAGGGCGCTCTATCCCGCCGTGAAGCAGGCGATGGCGGTTTAGCCGCCCTCGATCTTCGCGCGAAATTCATTGATCGCGTCGAGCAAATCCTTGTGGATAGTCGCTGCGGCCCCAAGGGCACGGCCGGCCTCCGAAATCTGAAACATGTTGTAGTTTTTGAGCGCAATATGGCGGAAACGGCGAGTTTCGTCGGGAGCCAGTGCGAGTGGGCGATCGATGATGGCGGGGCGATTTCCCGGCACCTCGCGAGCCGCGCGCTGAACGAAATCGGCATGATAGCTCGCGCCCCCGGGCTTTGCCTCGCCGAGGATGTCGAGGATGCACTCCAGACCACTTTCCAGCGACGTATGTCCGGCCTGCATTGCCTGCATCAGCGCCATTCGCGACTTGTAGGCTCAAGCGCTGGACCGTCGAACCCGCCCAGTCTCGCAATTTCGACGGCGCGGCCGAAATGCTCGACCGACCAGCGCATATCGTCGAAGACCTCCAGCCAGCGGGCGTCCGTCACGAGATTACCCGTGCGCCAGGCAGGATTTTTGCCACGAAAGCGGGGTCGCACCAAGCGACGGGCTGAATGTCGGCGGCGATATCGTGGTGCGCCGCCAGCCGCTCGGCCAAGCGCCAAGCGTCAGTTTCGGCGGCGTCAGGGACGTCCAGGAAAAGATCGATGGCGCTGTCGTAGCGCATCATTCCTCTGGCAGCCGAGCCGTAAAGAATGAAGCGACCGCCGTGTTCGCGGGCAAACGCGGCAAGCTCACCGCAGATTGTCTCGACGGCGCGGGCGCGGCGTTCCGCTTCCCGTCGTTTGCGGTCCTCGATTGTGACGTACACGGCCGGCTCTCCTTCGGAAGCAATCATAGTCGCTTTCGAGCCATCTGTGTACGCCACCCGGCCCTTCTGTGACCTGTCCGCCAAAAGGACGATGTTCGTGTATTGGCAAGGTTTGGAGTCTTTGGCTGGGAGCGCCGTTCGCTCACATCTGATCTCTGCCGAGGTGGCAGGCTGCAGCCCGCCTACTCCTTCATCGCGCCCGGACCCGGCGTCGCGCCCGGAGGGCACTTGCCGAGGATGATCATGCCGAGAACTTCGTCCTTGGTAACGTCCGACGTATTGGCGCCGCCAACGACCTGGCCGTTCTTCATGACGACGACGCGGTCGGCGAGGTCGAAGACATCGTGGATATCGTGGCTGATCAGGAAGATGCCGATATTGTCCTTCTTCAGTTCCTTGATCAGTTCGCCCACCTGCGCGGTCTCCTGGGGGCCGAGCGCGGCGGTCGGCTCGTCCATGATCAGTATCTTGGCGTCGAAAAGGATTGCCCTCGCGATCGCCACCGACTGGCGCTGGCCACCCGAAAGGGCCTTAACGGGCTCCTTGAAGCGGTGAAAATTGGGGTTGAGGCGGCCCATCACCTTGCGGGCCTGCGCCTCCATCGCACCGTCGTCGAGGGTGCCGTAGGGCGTCACGATCTCGCGGCCTAGGAAGAGGTTGGCGGCGGCGTCGACATTGTCCGCGAGAGCCAGCGTCTGATAGATCGTCTCGATACCGTAGGCCTTGGCGTCGCGCGGGTTGCCGATGCTGGCGATCTCGCCGCGCACCTTGATCTCGCCCGAGTCGCGCTTGTAGGCGCCCGACAGGATCTTGATCAGCGTCGACTTGCCGGCACCATTGTGGCCGAGGAGCGCGACCACCTCGCCGGGATAGAGGTCGATCGAGGCGCCGTCGACGGCGTGAATGCCGCCGAAAGCGATGGAGATGTCATGCATCTCGATCAGTGCGGGACCGGAGCGGTCGACCGTTGCGGTGTGACCGTGCGCGGCATGGTCCTCGATGGCGGCTTCGGTCGTGCTCATGCGGCCCTCTTGCGGTAGACGGTGTCGATGCCGACGGCGATGACGAGGACGACGCCGACGACGATGGACTGCAGCGGCGAGTCGACGCCCAGCAGCACCATGCCCGATTGCAGCGACTGCATGACGAGGGCGCCCAGCATCGCACCGACGATCGTACCGGCGCCGCCAGCCAGCGACGTGCCGCCGATGACCGCTGCGGCGATGACGTAGAGCTCGTCAAGTGTGCCGAGTGCGTTGGTGGCGGCATTCAGGCGGGCCGAGGAGATCGCCGCACCCAGCGCCGCGAGGGCGCCCATCAGCATGAACACCTTGACAAGCACCCAACGCACGTTGATGCCGGCGAGCTCGGCCGCTTCCGGGTTGCCGCCGATGGCAAAGACGTAGCGTCCGAAGCGGGTGCGCTTGGTCACGAACGTCATGACGATGCCGACCATGATGGCCATCAATACCGGTACGGCGACGCCGTAGCCGATCGACAGGCCGCCTTCGGGAGCCGTGATATTGTTGGCTTCAGCATAGC
>JBBSUS010000303.1:0-4284 GCA_038234195.1 Hyphomicrobiales bacterium
ATATGGCAGTAATGCTGTCCTATCCAATTCAATATGCCAGAGGCGCCCGTCCACCACAAGAGCGCGATGGCCGCCTGTGAGAGCGCTGGCGACGAATTCCGCGCCAATGTCCCACTCCTCGAGCGCTCCTTCTAAAGCGACGCGTCAGCGACCTCGCTTGCAGCGCCCAAGACGAATGTTGCATCGCTGCTGGCGCCATCGGCCGGGCGGGCACTGGCCGTCGACAAGGCCTACCGACTCAGAGAGTTGCGACAGGAACCACGTGCCCATGCTCGGCCGCTCGACGTAACGGTCCACGGCGAGGTGAAGCCCGGCGAGTCGAGTGGCATCAAAACGCCCGTCGACCAATACAATCTGTGGCTGCGGGACACCCGGCGACAGTGTCATCGACCCCTGAATCCGCGAGCCGCAAACCTTGACACTCGGCCACCACCGGCTGCAAACCCGCCCCCATACGAGACCCGTCCCGGAAGGATGAGGACGGCGCTCGAACTTCGGGAGGAACACGCATGCGACTGAAATCCCTTTTGGCTGCCGGTCTTGCCGGTCTCGCCCTGATGGCGACCTCGACGCTCGCGGCCCGCGCCACGGAACTCAAGGTCGGCTATTCGCTGCCGGAAGATTCCCATTACGGCGCCGCGGCCGACGCCATGGGCAAGAAGCTCGCCGAACTCACCGACGGCCGCTACACGCTGAAGGGCTACCCTGCCAATGCGCTGGGCGGCGAACGCGAGATGGTCGAAGGCGCCCAGCTCGGTACCGTCGACCTCGTCATCACCTCGACCGGTCCCGTCGGCAATTTCGTCCCCGAGACGCTGATCACCGACATCCCCTTCCTGTTCCGCGACTACGACCACGCCCATGCCGTGCTCGACGGCCCGATCGGCCAGGCAATCCTCGACAAGTTTCCCGACAAGGGCCTCGTGGCGCTGGCGTGGGGCGAGAACGGCTTTCGCAACCTCACCAACTCCAAGCACCCTGTGAAGGAGCCCGAGGACGCCAAGGGCCTGAAGATCCGCACCATGGAGAACCCGGTGCACATGGCGGCCTTCAAGGAACTCGGCGTGCTGCCGACACCGATGGCCTTCCCCGAGCTGTTCACCGCGCTCCAGCAGGGGACGGTCGACGGCCAGGAAAACCCGATCGGCGTGATTCTGGCGGCGAAGTTCGCCGAGGTGCAGAAGTATCTGTCGCTCACCAACCACGTCTATTCACCGGCCCTGATCATCGTTTCGAAGGTCGTCTGGGACGGGCTTTCGGACGAGGACAAGGCTTCCTTCAAGGAGGCCGCCAAGGTCGGAGCGAAGGCGATGCGTGATCGCGCCGAGGCCGACGCCAAGAGCGGCATCGCCAAGCTCGAGGCCGAAGGCATGCAGGTGACGACGGACGTCGACCGCGCGGCCTTCAAGAAGGATCTGGAGCCGCTGATGGCCGGCTATGCCAAGCAGTTCGGCCAGGACAAGCTCGACGCGATCCGCGACACCAAGGGCTGATGGCGAGGATCGTCCTTTCGCCTCCAGGGGCGCGGCTTTCCGGCCGCGCCCTTGCTTGTGGAATTCGCAATCCCGAAACAATCTGAAGGCGGTCCCATGATCGCGTTACTGTCGGCCATCGACCGGCTCGTCGCCCGCGTCACGCTCGGACTCGCCATGGCGTTGCTCGCGCTGATGTCGGTGATCACCTTCTGGCAGGTGATCACGCGCTTCCTTCTGGAAGAGCCCTCCACCTGGTCGGAAGTCACCGCCCGCTCATTGATGATCTGGATGGTCTATCTGGGCCTTGCCGTCGCCTTGCGCTCCGGCTCGCTGATCGCCGTCGATCTGCTGATGGAAAAGCTGCCCGCGGCCTTGCGCAAGGTCCTCGCCGTGGCGCTTGCGGCGATCACGCTCGGCGTCCTCGGCGTCATGGTCTGGTACGGCTGGCTGATGGCCGAGCGCACCGCCACCCAGTCGATCGCCGGCCTCGTCAATCCCTTCACCGGCAACACCATCTCGATCGGTCTCGTCTATGCGGCGATCCCCGTCGGGGCGGCGCTGTCGGTCATCGCCGTCATCGCCAAGCTCGCCGAGGATCTCGCCCGCGGCATCGCGGTCCATGCGGGTCCCGCGACCCACGACGTCTGAAGGGCGGTTATGTCGAGCTTCATGCTACTCGCGCTCGTAGCGTTCTTCGCCCTCGGCCTGCCGATCGCCATCGCCATCGCGGCCGCCTCCATCGTCGGCATAACCTTCTTCACACCGCTGCCGCTGCTGCTCGTCGCGCAGAAGCTGATGAACTCGATCGACAGTTTCCCGCTGATGGCGATCCCGTTCTTCATCCTCGCGGGCAACCTGATGGAGGCCGCCGGCATCTCGGGGCGTCTCGTCGAATTCGCCAAGACCATCGTCGGCGGCGTGCGCGGCGGGCTCGCCTGCTCCTGCGTCCTGACCTGCATGATCTTTGCCGCCGTCTCGGGCTCGTCGGTCGCCACCACCTTCGCCATCGGCGCGATCATCATCCCGGCGATGACCAAGCACGGCTATCCGACCAATTTCGCCGCGGCGCTCCAGGCGACATCCGCCGAGCTCGGCGTCATCATCCCCCCGTCGATCCCGCTGATCCTCTACGGTGTCAGCGCCGGCGTCTCGATCGGCGATCTGTTCGTCGCCGGCTTCGGCCCGGGCCTCCTGATCGGCGGCGCGCTGATCGGTTTCGTCTACGTCTATTGCCGCATCAAGGGCTGGGGCACCCGCGACCACGAGGGCCGCCTGCCGCTGGTCCCGGCAGTCCGCCAGGCCTTCCTCGCGCTCTTGATGCCGGTGATCATCATCGGCGGCATCTATCAGGGCGTCTTCACGCCGACCGAAGCCTCGGTCGTCGCGGTCTTCTACGCCCTTCTGGTGGGCGTCCTGATCTATCGCAGCATCGGTATCGCCGAGCTGCTGGAAGCCTTGCGGCGCTCGGTCGTGTCATCGACGATCATCATGTTCGTCATCGCCGCCGCCGGACTGTTTTCCTTCCTCATCACCCGCGCGGGGGTACCGGCGGCCATCGGCGAATGGCTGGGCACCGTCATTCACGACCCGACGCTCTTCCTGCTCGCCGTCAACGGCTTCCTCTTCGTCGTCGGCATGTTCGTCGAGACCTCGGCCGCGATCATCGTGCTGGCGCCGATCCTTGCGCCGATCGCCGCCGGCTTCGGCATCGATCTCACCCATTTCGGCCTGATCATGGTGGTGAACCTGGCGCTCGGCATGATCACGCCGCCCTTCGGCGTCAATCTTTTCGCCGCCTGCCAGGTCGCCAAGATCCCGTTCCACGCGATCGTGCCGAGACTTCTGCCCTTCGTGCTGACGATCCTCATCTGCCTGGTGATCATCACCTATGTGCCGGCGATTTCGGTCGGACTTCTCACCCTCTTGAAATGACCCCGCCATCGAAGGAGAGGCCGATGCGCCTGCCCGCCCCACAACACTTCATCGCCGGCGCCTTCGTCGATGCCACGGACCGCGAAACGATCGACGTTCTGGATCCTTCGACCGGTGAAAGCTTCGCGTCGATCGCCCGAGGCCGACAGGCCGACATCGACCGCGCGGTCATCGCCGCCCGCGCTGCCTTCGAAGGCACATGGGGCGCGATGCCCGCCTTCGAGCGGGGCCGGCTCCTGTCGAAACTCGGGCATCGCGTTCTCGAGGAAATCGACCGCCTCGCCTGGCTGGAAGCCCGTGACGTCGGCAAGCCGCTCGCCCAGGCCCGCGCCGACGTCGTGGCGCTGGCCCGCTATTGCGAGTTCTACGGGGGCGCAGCCGACAAGCTGCACGGCGAGACGATCCCCTATCAGGCCGGCTACACGGTCATGACATTTCGCGAACCGCATGGCGTCACCGGCCACATCGTGCCCTGGAACTACCCGATGCAGATCACCGGCCGCAGCGTCGGCGCGTCGCTCGCCATGGGCAATGCCTGCGTCGTCAAGCCCGGCGAGGACGCTTCGCTGACCGCCCTCGCCTTCGCCGAACTCGCCGCGGAGGTCGGTTTCCCCAAGGGCGCGCTCAACGTCGTCACCGGCCTCGGCGTTGAGGCCGGTGCACCGCTCGCCGCCCACAAGGGCATCGACCACGTCTCCTTCACGGGCTCGGTCGCCACCGGGCGCTCGGTCCAGGCGGCGGCAGCGCAAAACACCATTCCGGTGACGCTGGAACTCGGCGGCAAGTCGCCGCAATTGATCTTCGCCGATGCCGATCTCGAGGCCGCCCTCGGCTTCGTGGTGAAGGCTGCGATCCAGAATGCCGGCCAGACCTGTTC
>JBBSUS010000304.1:0-4283 GCA_038234195.1 Hyphomicrobiales bacterium
ACCTTCCGGAACGGCGTCAGCGACAGGATGTGCGCGACGAGCGGCTCACCCGATTCGTTGCGGATGTCAAAGACCAGCCGCTTGTCGGCAAGCGAGAGCTTGAGCTTGAAGCGTCCACCCTCCGGCGCGCCCGCCGGGTTGAAGACATTCTCCTCGATCAGGTCGAAGATCGCGACGTTGCGCTCATGCTCGACGTCGGGCGTCGCGCGCCCGATGGTCTCGTCGAGTTCCACGTCGATCAGCTTCCCGTCGGGGCTTTTGCCGCTCATCGCCGGACCTTAAAGGTTGAGACGGACCGCCACCGACCGGCCATGCGCGTCGAGGCCTTCGACGCGGGCGAGTTCGATGGCGGCAGGCCCAAGCGCGCGCAACTGGTCGGGGCCGAGCTTCAGGATCGACGTCCGCTTGACGAAGTCGAGAACGGAAAGCCCTGATGTAAAACGCGCCGAGCGGGCGGTCGGCAGGACGTGGTTGGAGCCGCCGACATAGTCCCCGATGACCTCAGGGGTATGGCGTCCTAGGAACACGGCGCCGGCGTTGCGCAGCCGGTCGAACATCGCCTCGGGCTCGTCGGTGGCGATCTCCAAGTGCTCCGGCGCGATCCGGTCCGAAAGCGGCGGCGCCTCGTCGAGTGATTGAACGCAGATGATGGCGCCGAAGTCTGCCCATGATGCACGCGCGATCGCTTCGCGCGAAAGCCGTGGAATCTGCCGCTCGACCGCTGCTTCGACCGCATCGGCAAAGGCCGCATCGTCGGTGATGAGGATCGACTGGGCCGCGGCATCGTGTTCGGCCTGGCTCAGGAGATCGGCCGCAATCCAGTCCGGGTCGTTTCGTCCATCGGCGATGACGAGGATTTCAGACGGACCGGCGATCATGTCGATGCCGACCGTGCCGAACACCTGCCGCTTGGCCGCCGCGACGTAGGCGTTGCCGGGCCCGACGATCTTCGCCACGGGCGCAATCGTCTTCGTGCCGTAGGCGAAGGCGGCGATCGCCTGGGCGCCGCCCATCCGGTAGATCTCGTCGATGCCGCAGATGCGCGCGGCCGCCAGCACGAGCGGATTGAGCGCCCCGCGCATGGCCGGCACCGTCATGGCGATTCGCTCGACGCCTGCGACCTTGGCCGGAATGGCATTCATCAGAACCGAGGAGGGATAGCTCGCCGTGCCGCCCGGAACGTAAAGGCCGACCGATTCGACAGCCGTCCAGCGGCTGCCGAGCTCGACGCCGATCGGGTCGACATAACGGTCGTCGCTCGGGCGCTGGCGCTGGTGATGGCTGCGGATGCGGTCGTGTGCGAGGTTCAGGGCGTCGAGAGTCGCCGGCGCCGTCGCCTCGAAGGCCTCGTCGATCTCGTGCCGGCCGACACGCAGCGCATCGGCGTCGAGGTCGAGCCCGTCGAAGCGGCGGGTCAGGTCGATGAGCGCCGCATCGCCGTCGCGGCGGACCATGGCGATGATCTCGCGCACCGCGCCGTCCACATCCTCGGCCTGCTCGCGCTTGGCGACCAGCAGCGCGGCGAACTTTGCCTCGAAATCCTTGTCGGTACTGTTCAGCCGCAACGGCACGCTGGCATGTCCTTTCATCGGGCCACCCGCACGGCGTGCGCGCGAACGGCCCCGGTTGCATGGCCACGACAGGCGGGAGATGCAGATGAGCCCAGCCGCCTGATCGACCGACGCAGCGCGTGCCGCCATCAGCCTTCGGGGTCGGGCCGCTCGTGATCGGGCCGCGCCATCGTGCTCCAGGCGCCGCCCACATCCGTGAGCTGCGCCTCGATCACCTCGGCCTCAAGCCTTATCGTGGAGCCCCCGGCGAAGACAAGTTCGATCGCGCCGGATGGTGCATCCCCCGCTTCGTATTTGAGGGCGAGCAGCACCAGAACCTGGTCCCCTGCGCTCATGTCGAGGCCGTGATGGCGCACGGCGGTGATCCGGTCGAAATGCAGAACGGCGCGCCGGCGCTCGTATTCAGCCCGTTTGAACAGCCGAAAGCGCGAGACTCCCGCGGCAGTCTCCCAGACGAAGCGGTTCATTTCGACGACGAACTGGCTGTCGCCGGGGCGGTAGCGGCAGTCCTTCAGCTTGACGATGGCGTCCTGGCAATGGGCCGACAGGATGGCGAGGTCGTCGGGGTCGACGGCGAGGAGGCGCAGGCGGTCCATCGGATCAGTTGCGTCTTTCTGGCTTCGGCCGGTCGCAGCGATGGCGATGGCCCGTGATCGTCAAAGGCCCAAGCTAGGCCGCCCGACGCGCATGGGAATAGCGTTTCGGTTCGACGCCGCCACAAGCCGCGTCCAGAAGCCTTCGCGCCGACGCACCGTTCAGGCCAGTCTGAAGCGGCTGCCGAGGCGAAGGCCCACCATCGCCACCCAGGTGAACAGCCAGATCGCGTTGCCACGCGAGAAGAAATACGTCTCGAGGAAGGAGTTGAGGAGCGCGAAGGCGACGATCATCAGGAAGCAATCGGCAAGCCGCTGGTTCTCGATGCCGGCCTGCGTAGTCAGATAGTCCTTCAATGGCAGGACTATCAGCATGATCGAGGCTGCTGCGAGCGTTGGCCAGCCGGCCCAGACCGCGATGTCGAGATAGCCGGAGTGCGAGTTGACGATCCCGCGCGGGTCCCACGAAAGCTCGAATGGCAGTTCCGCCCGCGCCACGTTCGGCGTGTCCCAGAAGCTCTCGAAGCCGAAGCCGCTCCAGGGATGGGCGTGGAGCTGGCCGAGGGTGAATCGCCACAGGTCGAGGCGGCCGGTGAAGGTGGTGCCCGGCAGGATCGACTGCAGGAGGTCGTTGATCTGCGGCGAGATCGCCGAGCCGAGCGTCAACAGCCCGGTGACGGCAATCGCCAGTGCCAGGATGGCGACCGGCAGCATCCGTCCGCCGAGAGCCCGGCCGCCGATGACGATCGCCGCGACGACCGGCACCAGCGCGAGTGTGCTCTTGGAGCCGGTGCGGTGGATGAAATAGGCGGCAAGGACCGCCACGATCAGGCCCATCGCCTTGTCGCCGCTGCGCATGATGTAGAGCCCGGCAAAGAACAGCATCGCCATGACCGGGCCGGCCACGTTCTTGTGGCTGTAGATGCCACGCCAGAGGCCCGCATGCTGGGGCTCGAAGCCCGATCCGTCGTGGATTGCCGCCGCGGGGTCCAGCACGATGCCGGCATAGGAGAGGCCGAGGACCGCCAGGGAGGCGATCATGAGCGCCACCCGAAAGTCGCGCACCGAGGCCGGCAGCGTGAGCGCGCCCGTCGCCGCAATCATCGCCACGATGGCAAAGAGCACGGCGCGAACGGCATTGTCTGGCCAGAGCGAATGCGTCGCCGAGATCAGCAGCATGGCGAGCGGCAACAGCCACAGCGGGCGTAGAAGCGACAACGCGACCTTCCGGTCGGTGAAGAGGAAATGCCCGGCCACGGCGATCGCCGCCAGTGCGCTGTAGCCGAACTGGTTGAGGGCGTTGCCGCTGGTCTGGTTGGCGCTGTATTCCAGGACGAAGGGCGTGAAGGTGACCAGCAGGCAGGACAGGATCGCCGCGCCGAGAACGAGCCGGACGAGCCGCAGTCCCGCTCTGGTCGCCGCGTTCTCGGGTTCGCCCAACAGAGGAGCGTCAGTTCTGCTCGGGGCTGCGGTATTGCTCATTGACCAGTCCGAATTCGGCGAAGAGGCGGCCGACCGCCACCTGCATATGATAAAGCCCGACCACTGGCGAGCCGGTCTCGATCGCGAGTTTGGCGGAGCGGAACGGCGAGGCCAGCAGCAAGGCCAGGCTCTTGGCGAGCCGCTTCATCCGGCCCGCCCGGTCCATGCGCCGCCGGCGCTCGATGATCGACGAGATCGCGCCGTTGCGCAGGCTGCGTGCGTTGATCCAGAGAAATTCCGTGCGCCGCGCCGGTGTCGTTTCCATGACGGCCGCCTCGGCGCACCATGCGAAGCGAAAGCCTTTCTCGCGGCATCGCGAGTAGAAGTCGCTGTCGCCGCCGCCGATGAAGTTGAAGGCCGTGTCCAGAAACGGCGCGCCCATCGTTTCGAGAACCGACCGCGCGATCGCGACGTTGCCTGACGAAAAGAGGATCGGCACCGGTCCGGTGGCGGCGTAGTGCGGCTGAAACACCGGGTGGCGGGCATAGCGGGCGCCACCGGGACCTTCGAAGATCGGCTTCTGAGGACCGCCGACGAGGTCGGCACCATAGCGTTGGGCCGTTCGGACGAGGTTTTCGAGCCAATCCGGCTCGGCGATCTCATCATCGTCGATGACCAGAACGTGGGTCAGTGCCGG
>JBBSUS010000305.1:0-4280 GCA_038234195.1 Hyphomicrobiales bacterium
AGGTGCCGCCATCATTCTCGATCTCAATGAGCCCGTAGATGTCGGCGTCGAGACGGATGATCGCGTCGACCAGCTTCTCGGTCTGGCGAACGAACTCGGATACGGTGGTGGCACCACGGGAGGTCGGGAATCCGCCGCCCTGCCCATCACCGTCGAAGTAGTTCAGCACGTTGAAGCTGGCGACCGTCAAATTGCCGCCGACGTCCGGCGGCTCCTGCGGTCGCGGGCGGGTGCGATTGGATGCGAGCTCGTCGGTGATGGCATCGATGTCGATATCTTGGCGCGAGAGCTTGTCGCCCAGCGCGCCGTAGTCGGCGTCGTGGTCGGTGCGGTAGCGGGCGTTGGACGTCTCGATGACGTCAACGGCGATCGGCAGCTCGATCATGAAAATTCCTCCGATCAGCGCGTGAAACTCTGCGCATTGCCCGCGTCGACATTGAGAATGTTGCCCGTCGATTTGGATGCGAGATCCGATGCCAGGAACGTCACCGCTTCGGCGACGTCCTCCGGATAGACCGAGCGCTTCAGCAGCGAGCGGTTGCGGTAGTGCTCCTCGAGGTCGTCGACGGCGAGATTCGACGAGACGGCGCGTTGCTCGCGCCATTCGCCGGACCAGATTTTCGAGCCGCGCAGCACCGCGTCGGGGTTGACGACATTGACACGGATACCCTCCGGCGCGCCCTCCAGAGCAAGGCACCGAGCGAGATGGATCTCGGCGGCCTTGGCGGTGCAATAGGCCGCGGCATTGGGCGAAGCGGCCAGGCCGTTCTTGGAAGCGACGAAGACGATCGAGCCGCCGGTCTTCTGCACCTTGAACAGGCGAAACGCCTCGCGGGCGACGAGGAAGTAACCGGTGGCGAGGATGTCCATGTTGCGGTTCCACATGGAAAGCTCGGTGGATTCGATCGGCGCCGAGGAGGCGATGCCGGCGTTGGAAACGAGGATGTCGAGGCCGCCGAATTCGGCACAGGCCTCGACAACACCGGTTGCCACCGCAACCTCGTCGGTGACGTCGATCCTGACGGTGCGAACCTGGTCTGCGCCGTAGGCCCTGACAAATTCCGTCTCGGCCGTGGCGAGCGCCTCCGTGTCGATGTCGGCCAGGACGACGCAGGCGCCGTCGATCAGCATGCGCGCCGCGATGGCACGGCCAATGCCGCCGCCGCCTCCGGTGACCAGCGCCACCCGTCCAGCCAGCGCCTTCGGCTTCGGCATGCGCTGGAGCTTGGCCTCTTCGAGAAGCCAGTATTCGATGTCGAAGGCCTCCTGTTCCAGAAGCCCCTGGTAGAGATCGACGGTCGAGGCGCCGCGTATGACGTTGATCGCATTGACGTAGAATTCGGCCGCGATGCGCGCCGTCGCCTTGTCACGGGCGAAGGTGATCATGCCGACGCCGGGCACAAGGTAAACGACCGCGTTGGGGTCGCGCATGGCCGGGGAATCGGCATGGCGAGAGCGGTCGTAGTAGGACGCATAATCGGCACGATAGGCCGCGATCGCCTCTGGCAGACCCGTCAGCACGCAATCGAGATCTCCTGCGGCGGGGTCGAACTCTACGACCAGCGGTCGAATCTTGGTGCGCAGGAAATGATCCGGGCAGGAGGTACCAAGTGCGGCGAGCTGTCGGAGATCGTTCGAATTGACGAATTCCAGAACGGCGTCGCTGTCGGTGAAGTGGCCGATCTTCCTCTCATCCTGTCCGATCAGGCCGCGGATTGCGGGCATCAGCCTGGCCGCGACCGCGCGACGCTCGGGCGGGGCCAGCACCTCGACCCGCCGTCCGCCGAAGATCGCCTTGCCGGCCGTCTCGGCCTCGAACCAGGCGATTGCCTTGTTGATGATGCGCAACGTCGTCTCGTAGCAGTCCCTGGCCGTGTCACCCCAGGTGAAGAGGCCGTGGCTTTCCAGGACGACGCCCTTAGCATCGGGGTTTTCGGCGGCAAAACGTGAGAGCTGCAATCCAAGCTCGAAGCCTGGACGCCGCCAAGGCAGCCAGCCGATTTCGTCGCCATAGATCGTCTGCGTGATCTCGCGGCTGCGCTTGGTCGCGGCGATGGCGATCACCGCATCCGGGTGCATGTGGTCGACATGGGAATAAGGAAGATAGGCGTGAAGGGGCGTGTCGATAGATGAGGCACGTGGGTTCAGATCGAATGTGCAGTGGGGTAGATAGCCCACCATCTCGTCTTCCTGGGATTCGCCGCGATAAAGCCCGCGCAACTGATCCAGCTTGTTCATGTAGAGCGTCGCGAAGCCATCAAGCTTCATGGTGCCGACGTCGCCGCCCGAGCCCTTGACCCAGAGAACCGTCACCGACTGGCCGGTGAGCGGATCGACGGCATCGACCTTGGCGGAGGTGTTGCCACCGCCGTAATTGGTGATGCGCTTGTCGGAGCCGAGAAGGTTGGAGCGGTAGAGCAGCCGGCTCGGCTCGTCCATCGCTGCAGCCTTGGCGTCGTCCCAAAGATTTGTCAGACGCGCGTCGTCTATCACTGCCGACATCTCGATCTCCGCTCTTTCGTCGCTCGACGCACGCTGCCAAGCACACCGAATTCAATCCGCCAATCTCGATCACAAGTCAACATATTCGATCATATTCAGCCGTATTGCAGCGCAATATGATCATTAGTGATCGAATATGATTGACAATGGACCGATGGTGACGAAAGATCACAACCAGGGAGAATTCCATGCACGAACTCGAACGCCACCGGATCATCCTCAGCGCCATCCAGGGCCGCTCCGTCGCGGCCGTCGGCGAGTTGGCGGAGATCACCGGCGCTTCCGAGGCGACGGTCCGACGGGATATCGCCGCACTGGCGCTGCAGAAGAGGCTGCGCAAGGTGCGCGGCGGCGCCGAAGCGTTGAACCCCTCGCCGTATGGCCAGATCAGCGGACGCTCGTTTCGCGCGTCCGAGATCGTCAACCAGCCGCAGAAACGCGCCATCGCCCGGGCCGCATCCGAGCTCTGCAGCGACGGAGAGGCGATCATTCTCAATGGCGGCACGACGACGTTCCAGATGGTCCATCACCTGACGGCGCGCCAGTTGCAGGTGATGACCAACTCCTTCCAGATCGCCGAGCATCTGGTGAAGCATTCCAAATGCACCGTGCTTTTGCCGGCCGGCGCGATCTACCGCGAGCAGAGCCTCATCATCTCGCCCTTCGAGAGCGACGGCATCGCGCATTTCGGCGCTCAGAAGATGTTCATGGGCGCCCAGGCGGTCTCGTCACTGGGCATCGCCGAGGCCGACCCGCTGATCGTCCAGTCCGAGCAGCGGCTGATGCGCCAGGCCGAAGAGCTGGTGGTCCTCGTCGACGCGTCGAAATTCGAGGCGCGCTCGGCGATGATCGTCGCCTCACTCGATCGCGTCCACACCATCATCACTGACGACGCCATCACCGACGCCGCCGCTCAGATGATCGAGCAGCGGGGGATCAGGCTCATCGTCGCCGAGCGAAACGACGCCACAAGTCACACACGCGCTGCCGTCGCCTGAACGGATTCGGGCGCCGGGGGGAGGCAACCGGCGTCAAGATACGCATGCCAGTCCAGCAACAACAGGGAGGAAACACCGTCATGTCCATCGTCAAGAAGACCCTCGTCACCGCCGCGCTTGTCGCAGGCCTCATGGCGAGCACCGCGCATGCCGCCGAAACCCGCATCGCGCTTGTCGCCAAATCTCTCGGCAACGGTTTCTTCGAAGCCGCGCACAAGGGTGCCGAAGAGGCGGCCAAGGAGCTCGGCGATGTCAAGATCATCTACACGGGTCCGACCTCGACCACCGCGGAAGGCCAGATCGAGGTGGTCAACTCGCTGATTTCCCAGCGCGTCGACGCCATCGCCATATCGGCCAACGACCCCGACGCGCTGGTGCCGGTCCTGAAGAAGGCCATGCAGCGCGGCATCAAGGTCATCTCGTGGGATTCGGGCGTCGCGCCCGCCGGCCGAATCCTTCAGCTCAACCCCTCTTCCAACCAGTTGATCGGCGAAACCTGCCTGAAGCTCGCCAAGGACGCCATGCCGAGCGGCAAGGGCAAATTCGCGATCCTTTCGGCCACGGTCACCTCGACCAACCAAAACATCTGGATCGAGGAGATGAAGAAGGCTCTGCCGAACTATCCGGACCTCAATCTCGTGACGACCGTCTATGGCGACGACCTCTCCGACAAGAGCTATCGCGAGACCAAGGCACTGCTGCAGGCTCATCCGGAGGTCAAGGTCATCGTCGCCCCGACATCGGTCGGCATCGTCGCGGCTGCCCAGGCGGTCAAGGACG
>JBBSUS010000306.1:0-4268 GCA_038234195.1 Hyphomicrobiales bacterium
CATTGGAAGAAGGATCGACGTGTTGATCGAAAAACCCGGACGTCATCCCGGCCAGATGGTCGGGCGCTCGCCTTTCCTGCAGCCGGTGGTGCTGCCGACGGGGCTTGGCGAGATCGGCGATCGGGTCACCGTGACGATCAAGTCGCTTCTGCCGAATTCGCTGCTCGCAGAAGGTGCCGAAGCTGCACCGGATGCAAACGTCTCTCGCGAAAGGAATGCCGCTTGAAGCCCGGCCGTTCGTCCGTCAAGACTTTCGCTGCCCCAGCCGGAACCGGCTCCGCCGCTCCGTCGCCGCGCGTTCCGGCAGCCTCCGGCGCCTCCGACATGGCGCATGTGGTGCTCACCTATGAGGACAACCGGCTTGCCGGGTCGCTCTTCGGCCAGTTCGATGAAAATCTGGCGCTGGTGGAGCAGAAGCTGCGCGTCGATGCGCGAGCCCGCGGCAACAAGGTCGAGATTCGCGGGGACCAGACGGCCTGCGAACAAGCGCGTCGCGCGCTCGACTATCTCTACGAGCGGCTGCAGGGCGGCGCCGAGATCGGCCCGAAGGACGTCGAAGGCGCGATCCGCATGGCGATCGCCCAGGATGACCAGCTGTCGCTGCCGACGCTGGAGACGAAGGGCCGCATGTCGCTCGCCCAGATCTCGACCCGGCGGCGCACCATTCACGCGAGGACGCCGACCCAGGACGCCTACATGCGCGCGCTGGACCGGTCGGAGTTGGTCTTTGGCATCGGCCCGGCCGGCACCGGCAAGACCTATCTCGCCGTCGCCCATGCCGCCCAGCTTCTGGAGCGCGGTCAGGTCGAGCGGATCATTTTGTCGCGGCCGGCGGTCGAAGCCGGCGAGCGGCTCGGTTTCCTGCCCGGAGACATGAAAGAGAAGGTCGATCCCTATCTGCGGCCGCTCTACGACGCTCTGTACGACATGATTCCGGCCGAGAAAGTCGAGCGGGCGCTCGCTGCTGGCGCCATCGAGATCGCGCCGCTCGCCTTCATGCGAGGGCGCACGCTGACCAACGCGGCTGTCATCCTCGACGAGGCGCAGAACACCACTTCGGCGCAGATGAAGATGTTTCTGACCCGTCTCGGCGAAAACGCGCGCATGGCGGTGACCGGCGATCCGTCGCAGATCGATCTGCCGCCTGGACAGAAATCCGGCCTCGTCGAAGCGGTGCGCATCCTCGAAAACGTCTCCAAGGCGGTGACCGTGCGCTTCCAGTCCAAGGACGTCGTGCGGCACCCGCTCGTCCAGTCGATCGTGGAAGCCTATGAGGACGACGCGACGCGTCAGCGTCCGGCCGTCGGCCCCGGCGAGGACAGGAACGCGCAACGCCGGTCGTCGGAGCGCGGCTCATCCGAGCGCGGTGCTCCGGACCGCGACAAGGTCGGGTGATGAGCGCCGTCTCCCGATCCGTCCCGGCCGCCTACGAAGGGATCAGTGTTGCCTTGTCCATCGAGGACGGGGCCTGGGAAGACTGCGGCCTCGGCGACGCCGAGGCGATTGCGGCGATGGCACTGGATTGCGTCCGTGCCGTCGCGGCTCACGTTGAACTTCCGGACGATCTTCAGACCGAGATCGGCCTGACACTGGCCGACGACGCGACCGTTAAATCCGCCAACGCCGAATGGCGTGGCAAGGACAGGCCGACCAACATCCTGTCCTTTCCCATGGCCGAACTGACGCCAGGCACGGTGCCGGGGCCTCTCGCCGGCGATCTCCTGGTGGCGTTCGAAACCGTCGCCCGCGAGGCCCGCGCGGAGGAAAAACCGTTCGCCGATCATTTCCGCCATCTTCTGGTCCACGGCACACTGCATCTTCTCGGCTTGGACCATCAGGACGACGCCGAGGCCGATCGGATGGAGGCGCTGGAGATTGGGGTGCTCGCCGAGTTCGGCATCCCCGATCCCTATTGCGAAGCGGCCGGGACGCCGTCATCAGGCCAATTGTCGGACGCGCGCCCGTGAAGACGACCCGATCGGCCACCACAGAGGGCTCCATCGAACGCTGGAGCCGACGCACGAGACCACGCTTGAAAGTGAGACGATGAGCATCGAGATCGACGCGCCTGCCACGAACGGGCGCGCCATGAACGCCACACACGCCGAGGTCGGAGACGATCACGGCCCGCAAGATGATGGCGCAACGAGCGACGACCGAAGTCCCAGGACACCCGTTAAATCCGCTCGCGAGGCGGGGGTTTTCGCGGGCCTTTTTGCCCGCATGCGCCCGCGAATACCCCGATTGGTGCGCGAGGACTTCACCAAGGCGCTTCTGCACCAGGAGACCGGCGAGGACGCCTTTTCGCCCGAAGAGCGGGCGATGCTCAACAACATCCTCAGGCTACGCGAACTGCGCGTCGAGGACGTGATGGTGCCGCGCGCCGATATCCAGGCGGTCGAGATCGGCACCACCCTCGGCGATCTGATGAAGCAGTTCGAGGCGTCGGGTCATTCGCGCATGCCGGTCTATGGCGAGAGCCTGGACGACCCACGCGGCATGATCCACATCCGCGACGTCGTCGGCCACATCACCCGCGTCGCGCGGCCCGCAAACCCTGCGTCCAGCGGCGCCGTAACGCGAAAACCTCGGGCCGACCTCGATCTTCGCCAGATCAATCTCGCGCGCAAGGTCGCCGATCTCGGCATCATCCGGAAGGTGCTGTTCGTGCCGCCCTCGATGCTCGCCTCGGACCTGATGGCCCGCATGCAGGCTACGCGAACCCAGATGGCGCTGGTCATCGACGAATATGGTGGCACGGACGGTCTGGTTTCGCTGGAGGACATCATCGAGATGGTCGTCGGCAACATCGAGGACGAACACGATGACGAAGCCGCAATGATCACGACGACCGGCGACGGCATCTATGTAGCCAATGCACGTGCCGACCTCGACGAGGTGAAGGCGCTGGTGGGCGAGGATTTCGACATCTCGGAATATGAGGACGAGGCCGACACGATCGGCGGGCTGCTGTTCTCCGAACTCGGCCGGGTTCCGGTCCGCGGCGAGGTGGTGCAGGCCGTGCTGGGCTTCGAGTTCCAGGTGCTCGACGCCGATCCGCGCCGGGTCCGCCGGGTGCGTATCGTGCGGTTCCGCCAGGGCGACAAGCGGCGTCGATTCGTCGAGGGCCTCGCAGACGCCTCATGAAGCGGTGAGCGGACTCGGTTGAGGCAGTAGCGGGCGGAGTTCGGGCGTGGGATCGAATGAGATGGCAGGGGCTTTGATGCATGCGATCGGCGTGTTAAGGCGCATACCATCTTGCCGTTGTCGCAAACGCTGCGAATAAGGTTCTGCGAGCTTGAGCGCCTTGACGAGTTCTGAGGGCTATGTCCGCAAGGTCGGGCCGATCGACCGCCTCGCCGGGTGGGTGACGCTCATCGAAGGCTGGCGCCGCGTGTTGTTGACGGTGTTTGCCGGCGCGATCTGCATCTTCGCCCTGCCCCCGTACAATTTTCCACTTGTCGGCTTCATCGGCTTCCCCTTGTTGGTCTGGCTGCTCGACGGCGCGGTCGCCGACCCGACCCGTTCGCTCATCGGCCGCCTGCGCCCGTCCTTCGCCACCGGGTGGTTGTTCGGTTTCGGGTATTTCGTAGCCGGCCTCTGGTGGCTCGGTGCCGCGATGATGGTCGACGCGGCGGAATTCGCCGTCTTCATCCCCTTCGCCGTCCTCGTGTTGCCGGCCATATGCGGGGTCTATTTCGGTCTGGCGACCCTGCTCGCGCGGCTTGTGTGGAGCGACAGTGCCTGGCGCATATTCGCTCTCGCCGCCTCGCTTGCGCTGTTCGAATTTTTGCGCGCGACCCTTTTCACGGGATTTCCCTGGAACGAGATCGGCGTGATGGCGGCACCTTTGCCGCTGATGATGCAGACGGCGAGCCTGTTCGGCGTGCACGGGCTGACGCTCATAGCCGTCATCGTCTTCTCGAGCCCCGCAGTGCTGCTCGATCGCGCCGGGCGCGGACCCGTGCTGGCGATCGTCGCCGCGCTTCTCGTGTTTCATCTCGGCTTCGGCGCGTGGCGGATGTTGGCGCACCCGACGGTCTTCGTGGCCGGCGTCAACGTCAGGGTGGTGCAGCCCAACATCGCCCAGACCGAGAAGTGGGACGAGGACGAGGCGAACGACATCTTCCAGCGGCACATCGATCTGACCGCGATGCGGGCTGCGCCCGGCGACATCGTCGGCAGAACGCCGCCGACCAGCGCTCCAGCGCAGGCCCCGGCTACGGGCACAGCCAGCGACGGATCGCCATTGGCGTCACCTGCGCCGC